>JAVHSF010000001.1:0-2364 GCA_036172035.1 Gallionella sp.
TCAAAGCCCTGCATCTCGACCTTAAGACAAGCCATGCCTTCCGCCGCCACCACCATCGCCTCGCGCACGCCTTGCAGTTGAGCGAGTTGCTGTTGTAACTGCAAGCCCTCTGCTTCGTTGATTGCGCCCAGATGATACATTCGGGTACGCACTGCGGCAGGCGGATTCATTCCGGCGGTGACGACCAGCCACAGCAACAGCAACACGATGGCGAACACGAACACGGCATTGCCGCCGACATATTGCATCAACGCGCCGCCCATTGCCGCGCCGAAGAACGCGCCCAAAAACTGCACGCTGCTGTACACACCCATCGCCGTGCCTTTGGCCGCCAGCGGGGCGATCTTGCTGATCATCGAGGGCAAGGTCGCTTCCAGCACATTAAAGGCAGTAAAGAAAACCAGCAGCGCACCCGCCACGCCCCACAGGCTGTCTTGCGCGAACAACAGCAAGACTTGCGCCAGCATCGCCAGCGCCACAGCCGCCATGAATATCTGCTTCATTTTGGCTTTTTTCTCGGCGATTATGATGGGTGGCACCATCAAGCCAAAGGCGACCAACATCACCGGCAGATAGACATACCAGTGATGTGCCAGCGGCAGGCCGTCGCGTTGCAGCACGAATGGCACTTGAATGAATACCGACATCAATATCGCATGCAGCGCAAAAATACCGAAATCCAGACGCAGCAACTCATTGTTTTTTAATACTTCTGCAAATTTCTTGAAGGTCGCCTCGGTATCGCTATGGAAGCGCGTGATGGCCGGATCGGGAATCATGAACTTCACCACGGCTATCGCCAGCAGCGACAACACGCCGGTCAGCGCGAACAGCCCCGGCACGCCGATCACACTGTCCAGCAGCGGCGACAGCACCATCGAGATCGAAAAGGTGATGCCGATGGTGATGCCGATCATCGCCATCGCCTTGGTGCGATGCTCTTCGCGCGTCAGGTCGGCAGTCAGCGCCATCACCGCCGCATTCAATGCGCCAGCACCCTGTATCACGCGCCCGATAATCACCCAGTAAATATCCCCTGCCGAAGCGGCGACAAAACTGCCCAGCGCAAACAAAATGAGGCTGGCGTAAATCACCGGCTTGCGCCCGTAGCGGTCAGACATCCAGCCCGCCGGGATTTGCAGTATCGCCTGGGTCAGCCCGTAAGCGCCGAGTGCTACGCCCATCAACAAATGGCTCTCGCCGCCGGGCAGGTGTTCCGCATACAGCGCGAACACCGGCAGGATAATAAACAGCCCCAACATGCGCAGGCCGTAAATACCTGCAAGACCCAGGCTGGCGCGGCGCTCCACCGCATTCATGGTATCGTTTTCAGGTTGCATGGATAACTTTGTAAATAGGTAGGGGAGGCGCATTTTAGCAGTTAGTTACGCTTGCCGACGAAATACCTCCTAGCTTTTTGGCATCGTGGATCAGTCTCCGCTGCGCTGCGTCGGCACACGCCATCTTTGACCGGGTTGGGGTAAAATGCGCCTCCCGCAAACATCAAATAATCGGAAAGCAGCTATGGGCGCACAGTGGAAAGCCAGACATAAGGAAATCGCAGCGAATGCCAAGGGGAAAATTTTCGGCAAACTGTCCAAGGAAATCATGGTCGCCGCCAAGGGCGGCGCTGACCCCGATTTGAATTCGCGGCTCCGTCTGGTGGTCGAACAGGCCAAAAAAGTCTCCATGCCCAAGGAAACGCTGGAACGCGCCATCAAAAAAGGCGCGGGGCTGCTGGACGGCGGAGCCAGTCTGGAAACACTGACTTATGAAGGCTTTGCCCCCCACCGCGTACCCGTCATCGTCGAGTGTCTGACCGACAACACCAACCGCACCTACCCCAACATCCGCGTGCTGTTCCGCAAAGGGCAACTGGGCGCTACCGGCTCGGTTGCGTGGGATTTCAACCACGTTGGCATGATCGAAGCGACCCCTGCCACCCAGGATGCCGACGCAGAAATCGCCGCCATCGAAGCGGGCGCACAAGATTTTGAGCCCGCCGAAGAAGGTGCAACCCTATTCATCACCAACATCACCGACCTCGATGCCGTGTGCCGCGCGCTGCCTTCGTTCGGTTTCACGGTGCAATCCGCAAAGTTGGGCTACCAAGCCAGGAATCCCGTCACCCTGACCGATGCCGAGCGCGAAGAAGTCGAAGCATTTCTGGAAGCGATTGATGCCGATGATGACGTGCAGAACGTCTATGTGGGGCTGGCAGGATAATAGAGTGACAAATACTGGATTCCTTTGTCCGTAAAATACGCTCATGAAAATCGCACAACTCCTTGAATCACTTTCTGATGCTCGCGTCGAATTTGTGCTGGTCGGCGGACTGGCAGTGCAGTTGCATGGATTTTTACG
>JAVHSF010000002.1:0-2358 GCA_036172035.1 Gallionella sp.
TTGTTGTCGCGGTTCATCAGGTCTATGAACAGCACGCCCGGTTCGGCGTGATCGTAGGTACTCTCGATGATCTGCTTCCATAGCTCGCTGGCACGCAGCGTGCGGTACACCCACAAGCCGTCGTCGCGCTGCGTGGCACCCGCCTCGATCAGTGCGGCAGAAGGCGCGGCGCGGTGTACCAGCTCGAACGTCTGCTCGTTCTGCACCGCCTGCATCAGCGCGTCGGTGACGCCGACCGAGATGTTGAAGTTGCGCAGGTCGCCCTGGTCCTTGGCGCGGATGAATTTCTCGATGTCGGGGTGGTCGCAGCGCAGCACGCCCATCTGCGCGCCGCGCCTGGCGCCTGCGGATTCGACCGTTTCACAGGAACGGTCGAACACGCGCATGTAGGAGAGCGGCCCGCTGGCGCGCGAGTTGGTGCCTTTGACCTGTGCGCCTTCGGGGCGGATGCTGGAAAAATCATAGCCGACCCCGCCGCCGCGCCGCATCGTCTCGGCGGCCTGTTGCAGCGCGTCGTAGATGCCGGGTTTGCCGTCCGTGATGCCGGAGATCGCATCGCCCACCGGCTGCACGAAGCAGTTGATGAGCGTCGCCTGCATCGCAAGCCCGGCTGCCGAATTGATGCGCCCGGCCGGGATGAAACCGCTCTCCTGTGCGGCGAAGAACGCCTCCTCCCAATGGGCGCGCTGCGCGGGTTTTTCCGCCTGCGCCAGACCGCGCGCCACGCGGCGGCGCACATCCTGAACTGAGGTTTCGTCTGCTTCGGCGTATTTTTCCAACAGGACTTCGGTGCTGATTTCTTGTGTCATGATAGGTTCTCCCTGTTTTTGATGTTACTGATCTGGTTGGTTCGTGCCGTCAGACGATGCATGCGCACACTTTTGTTCCTCGGCGAGAGCGGCGCGGTAGGCCTCCAGCCGTGCGTGAAAATCCTGCTCGTCACCGTATTCGAGAAATTTCTGGTAACGGTCATGGGGGGCGCGCATCTTGCGGGCGTGCTTGATCGGACAGAAATACTGTTCGGTGCGTGCGACGATCTCCTGTCCGTAAGCGAGCAGACCCACCACATAGGAGCAATACAGGCAGTGGAATTTTTCGATCACGTTGAGATAGGACAACAACTGGTGGTCAAACACGATGAAGTCGGTACGCGACACGCGCGCGATGCGGTAAACCGGGAAGCAAACCCACTGGTAGAGCGTGATGGAAAAGTCGAAGATCAGCAGCGGGATGACCGCGCTGTAGATTATCGGCATGGTGAGATAGTTCTGCGGGCGTACCGTGAGGAACCAGCGGAATAAGCCCAGTTTGACGCGCTGGTGCGCCTCGCGGATGGCCTGCTCGAACACGATGCGCCGACCTTCGATCTGGTAATGCAAGCGGTTCTGCCGATCTTCCAGCAGCTCGTTCAACTCGTTTTCGAGCGCCGTGATCTGAGCTACGAGCTGGTCAATCCTTTTGTTCATGACTTGCCCTCAGTGAGGATGATTCGGGGTTGCTGCCAGCAGGCCGTGCGGCTAATGCCCGCCCAGCAGATTCACCAGTCCGTCCAGACCTACAAAATTAAAGGCGTAATCCGCCTGTGCGCGCACCACCGGTTTGGCGTGGTAGGCGATGCTGATGCCCGCCAGCGACATCATCTTCAAATCGTTTGCGCCGTCGCCCATGGCGATTACCTGCTCGGGGCGCAAGCCCAGTTCCTCGCGTATCTTTACCAGCCAGTCGGCCTTGCCCTGCGCGTCGAAGACTTTGCCCAGCACTTGGCCAGTGAGCTTGCCATTCACGATCTCCAGCGTGTTGGCATGGGTGTAATCCAGACCCAGACGCGGTTGCAGGCGCTCGGTGAAAAACAGGAACCCGCCCGATACCAGCAGCGTCCTGACACCGTTCGCCTGCATCGCAGCCAGCATTTGTTCTGCACCGGGGTTCAATCGCAGGCGCTCATCATACACGCGCTGCAAGGCGCTTTCGTCCAATCCTTCCAGCAAAGCCACGCGGCGGCGCAGGCTCTCGGCGAAGTCTATCTCGCCGCGCATCGCCGCTTCGGTGATGGCCGCCACCTGCGGTTTCAACCCCTGCATGTCGGCGATTTCGTCTATGCACTCGATGGAGATCAGCGTCGAATCCATGTCCATCACCAGCAGGCCGAAGTCATCAAGCTTGCGACTGGCGGGCACGAAGCCGAAATCAATGCGCTGTTCGAAACAATAGTCTGCGATGTCCTCGTGCGGCTGGGCATCAATCAGGCGACAAAGGCGCGCCCCGGTTCGTTCGGTACGGGATGCGCCGGAAAGCGCGGCGAGATGCTGGACGTGTGCGGCGGGAATGTCGTGTATGGCTTGCAGGATAAGGTTCATG
>JAVHSF010000003.1:0-10880 GCA_036172035.1 Gallionella sp.
TCATGCACCGCAGCCACCATGACAGCCACGTTTTCCGTACTGGTATGTTGAGAGATACCGTGACCCAAATTAAATACATGCCCACTGCCGTAGCCGTAACTGCTGAGTACTTTTTCCACTTCGCCGCGAATTGCATCGGGGTTGGCGAACAATACTGCCGGATCCATATTGCCCTGCAGAGCCACTTTTTGCCCGACCTTTTGCCTGGCGATCCCGATGTCCATCGTCCAGTCCAGACCCAGCGCATCGCAACCGGTATTGGCCAGGCTGTCTATCCACAGCCCGCCGCCCTTGGTGAACACGATGTTAGGGATACGCACACCCTCTTTTTCCTTGATCAGGCCATCAATGATGCGCTGCGTGTAAGCCAGCGAGAATTCGTGAAAAGCAGCATGAGACAATACGCCGCCCCATGAATCGAAAATCATCACTGCTTGTGCGCCTGCTTCAATTTGTGCATTGAGGTAGGCAATGACCGCCTGTGTAGTAACTTCCAGGATGTGGTGCATTAGCTTGGGTTCGTTGTACATCAAGGTCTTTACCTTGGCGTAATCGCTGGTACTGCCGCCTTCCACCATATAACAGGACAAGGTGAACGGGCTGCCCGAGAAACCAATCAGCGGAATACGTCCGTCAAGCGACTTGCGGATTTGCGACACCGCATCGGTAACATAACGCAAATCCTTATCTACATCGGGTACACGCAGTGCCATGATTGATGCCTCATCATGCAATGGGCGTTCAAATTTAGGGCCTTCACCATCTGAAAAATACAACCCCAACCCCATCGCATCGGGTACGGTCAAAATATCCGAGAACAGGATAGCGGCATCCAGCGGATAACGGTCTACCGGTTGCAGGGTGACTTTGGTCGCATAGTCAGGATTCTTGCACAACCCCATAAAACTGCCCGCTTCCTTGCGTGTCGCACGGTATTCCGGCAGAAAACGCCCCGCCTGGCGCATCATCCACAGCGGCGTGTATTCGGTAGGCTGACGCAACAAGGCGCGTAAAAAAGTGTCATTTTTAAGTTTGAAATTCATATATTCCCTTGATTTACATATAGTTAGGGCGAAATGATGCCAGCCCCTACGGGTCAGCGTGGCAATACGGTCGAACCCATCAGGAACTCATCCACCGAACGCGCACACTGACGACCTTCGCGGATTGCCCAAACGATCAACGACTGACCACGACGCATGTCGCCAGCGGCAAACACGCGGTCGATGCTGGTGCGATAGTTTTCGGTATCGGCTTTGATATTGCCGCGAGCATCTTTTTCAACACCGAAGGCATCCAGCACCTTTTGCACAGGATTGACGAAACCCATCGCCAGCAACACCAGATCAGCCTTCAAGTCGAATTCTGTGCCTGGAATCTCGACCATATTCCGGCCTTGCCACTCGACACGAATCGCACGCAGTGTTTCAACCTTGCCGTTGCTGCCTGTAAATTCTTTGGTAGCAATGGCCCAGTCACGGCTACAGCCTTCCTCATGAGAACTGGAAGTGCGCAGCTTCATCGGCCAGTTAGGCCAGGTCAGCGGACGATTTTCCTGCACGGGCGGTTTGGGCATCACTTCGATCTGGGTAACGGACAAAGCACCGTGGCGATTGGACGTACCCACGCAGTCGGAACCGGTATCACCACCGCCGATGACGATAACATGCTTGCCCGTCGCTTTGATTTGCTCCGGCAATTCATCGCCGACATTGACGCGATTCTGTTGCGGCAAGAATTGCATGGCATTGTAAATGCCCTTCAGCTCCCGTCCAGGCACGGGCAAATCACGCGGCGTTTCCGAACCACCCGACAGCACGACCGCATCGAATTCTGCCAGCAGGGTTGCTGGCGCAATCGTCTCGTTCGCCATATTGTTTACGCCGATGTCGCTATCCGTACCGATGAACACCGAGGTTCTGAAGGTTACGCCTTCAGCCTTCATCTGCTCGACGCGACGATCAATGTGGGTTTTTTCCATCTTGAAATCGGGAATGCCGTAACGCATCAGCCCACCGAT
The DNA here is from genome assembly GCA_036172035.1 of Gallionella sp. Taxonomy (GTDB): domain Bacteria; phylum Pseudomonadota; class Gammaproteobacteria; order Burkholderiales; family Gallionellaceae; genus Gallionella. The sequence continues at coordinate 2,021 of JAVHSF010000003.1, forward strand.
GCGGCTGTTTTTTTCAAACAGCGTCACGTCGTGTCCGGCACGCGCCAGTTGTTGCGAACAAGCCAGCCCAGCCGGCCCCGAACCCACCACGGCAACTTTTTTGCCGGTCTTCTGCGCGGGAGGTTGCGGCACAACCCAGCCCTGTTCCCAACCTTTGTCTATGATGGCGTGTTCGATGGACTTGATCCCTACCGCCTCAATATTGATGTTCAGCGTACAAGCCGCTTCGCAAGGCGCGGGACACAAGCGCCCGGTGAATTCCGGAAAATTATTGGTGGAATGCAGCACGGTCAGCGCCTGCTGCCAGTCACCGCGATACACCAGATCATTCCAGTCAGGAATGATGTTATTGACCGGGCAACCGGACGTACAGAACGGGATACCGCAATCCATGCAGCGCGCCCCTTGTTGCCTGGCCTGATCATCGGTCAGGTGCAACACGAACTCTTTATAGTTGGCAAGGCGTTCTGCGACGGGTAAATTTGCTTCGCTCAGTCGGTCAAACTCCATAAATCCAGTTGGCTTACCCATTATGCAACCTCCTCTTGCTTAGTGTTTTGTGCAGCCAACTCCTGCAAGGCGCGACGGTACTCCGTCGGCATCACCTTGACGAATTTGGGCAAATAATCCGTCCAGTTTTCCAGAATCAAGCGCGCGCGCTCGCTGCCGGTGTAGAGCAGATGCTTTCCAATTTGTTCGCGCAAAGCCTGTTCATCAGCCTTGTTAAGATGATTGAAATGCACGCGACCGTGGCTTTCCAGCGCGTCCTCGGTACTGTCTACCTCTGCCGCTTCTTCAGGCACAGGCTCCAGCTCGACCATGGACAAATTACAACGTTGCTCAAAATCGCCTGCCTCATCCAGCACATATGCCACACCGCCCGACATGCCGGCCGCAAAGTTGCGCCCGGTTTGTCCCAGCACGACGACCATGCCGCCCGTCATGTATTCGCAGCCGTGATCGCCCGTGCCTTCGACGACCGCAATCGCGCCGGAATTGCGCACCGCGAAACGTTCGCCCGCCACACCGTTGAAATAACACTCGCCCGATGTCGCGCCATACATCACGGTATTGCCGACGATGATATTGTCCTGCGCGACCAGCTTGGCATCATCCGGCGGCATGATACTGATGCGTCCGCCGCACAGTCCTTTACCCACATAATCGTTGCCCTCACCGCGCAACTCAAACGAAATACCGTGCGCCAGGAAGGCGCCGAAACTTTGTCCGGCCGTCCCTGCAAATTTCACCTGGATGGTGTCGGTGGGCAGCCCTGCCGAACCGTAACGCTTGGCAACCTGGTTTGACAACATCGTACCGACGGTACGATTGACGTTCCTGATCTTGCTATTGATTAACACAGGACTTTGATTATCAAGCGCATTTTCCGCTTCCGCAATCAGGATATTATCCAGCGCCCGATCCAGTCCATGATCCTGCTGTTCGGCATGACGGCGCGCCACACTGGCAGGAACGTCCGGCTGATGGAATACCTTGGAGAAATCCAGACCTTGCGATTTCCAGTGCGCGATGCCGTGCTTCACATCCAGCAAATCGCTGCGACCAATCAGATCATCCAACTTGCGTACGCCCATTTGCGCCATCAATTCACGCACTTCTTCAGCCACGAAGAAGAAGTAATTGACCACATGCTCTGGCTGACCGGTGAATTTGCGGCGCAACTCAGGGTCTTGCGTCGCAACACCGACCGGGCAGGTATTGAGGTGACACTTGCGCATCATGATGCAACCCTGTACCACCAGCGGCGCAGTGGCAAAGCCGAATTCATCCGCGCCCAACAAGGCACCAATAATCACGTCGCGCCCGGTCTTGATCTGACCATCCACCTGCAAGGCAATACGACCACGCAAACGGTTCAACACCAGCGTTTGTTGCGCCTCGGCCAGTCCCAACTCCCATGAAGTACCCGCATGTTTGATGGATGACAAAGGCGATGCGCCCGTCCCGCCATCAAAACCGGACACCACGATGTGATCCGCCTTGGCTTTTGAAACACCTGCCGCCACCGTACCCACGCCTATCTCGGAAACCAGCTTCACCGAAATGGAGGCGGCAGGATTGGCATTCTTCAAATCATGGATGAGCTGTGCCAGATCTTCGATGGAATAGATGTCATGGTGCGGCGGAGGCGAGATCAGCCCCACGCCCGGCACCGAGAAACGCAGACTGGCGATATATTCGGACACTTTGTGTCCGGGCAACTGCCCGCCTTCGCCGGGCTTAGCACCTTGCGCCATCTTGATTTGAATCTGATCCGCATTCGCCAGATACTCGGCAGTCACGCCGAAACGCCCCGAAGCAACCTGTTTGATACTGGAGCGCAGCGAATCGCCCGGCTGAAGTTCGCGATCCTTGAACACGCGGCTCTTGCCGATAACATCGGACAGCATCTCACCCCCCTTGAGTGCCTTGAAACGCGCCGCATCTTCACCGCCTTCACCGGTATTGGAACGACCGCCGATACGGTTCATCGCAATCGCCAGCGTAGTGTGCGCTTCAGTCGAAATCGAACCCAGGGACATCGCCCCTGTAACGAAACGCTTGACGATATTCCTGGCTGACTCCACCTCATCCAGCGGCACGGCAGCCCCTGCAGACTTGAGTTCGAACAGGCCGCGCAAGGTTTTCAGTTTGGTCGCTTGCTCGTTGACCAGCTTGGCGTATTCCTTGTAAGTCGCGACATTATTAGTGCGCGTGGCATTCTGCAGCTTGGCGATGGTATCGGGAGTCCACATGTGTTCTTCGCCGCGCACGCGATAGGCGTACTCGCCCCCCGCTTCCAGCATGGTCGCCAGCACCGGATCATTGCCAAAGGCGTTGTGATGGGTGCGCACGGCCTCTTCCGCCACTTCCACCAGACCGATGCCTTCGATTTGCGTCGCCGTTCCGGTGAAATATTCCGCCACAAAAGCGGAATTCAAACCGATAGCCTCGAATATCTGCGCGCCGCAATAAGACTGATAAGTCGAAATCCCCATCTTGGACATGACCTTCATCAAGCCCTTGTCTATCGCCTTGACGAAGCGTTTCTTGGCTTCTTTCACATTCACGTTGGCGGGCAGATTCATCGCCGCAATGCTTTCGTAAACCAGCCACGGGCATACCGCCTCGGCACCATAGCCCGCCAGCAAGGCAAAGTGATGCACCTCGCGCGCCGAGCCGGTATCCACCACCAAACCGGTGCTGGTACGCAAACCCGCACGCACCAGATGCTGGTGAACCTTGGAACACGCTACCAGCGCAGGAATCGCCACGCGTTCAGCCGACAGGGCGCGATCAGACAAAATCAGCACGTTATACCCGTCTGCAACCGATTGGTCTGCGGCAGCGCACAACGACTTAACGGCAGCCTCACAGCCCGCCGCGCCCAGTGCCACCGGATAGGTCATATCCAGCACCAGCGAGCGGTAACGTCCCTGGGTAAGTTGATCAATATTGCGCAACCTGGTCATGTCATCGTTCATCAACACCGGCTGATGCACTTCCAGACGCAGCGCCGGAACGGTTTCCTCGATACCCAGCAAATTGGGCTTGGGACCGATGAAAGAAGTCAGCGACATGACAATTTCTTCGCGTATCGGATCAATCGGCGGATTGGTCACTTGCGCGAACAGTTGCTGAAAATAATCGTAAAACACACGATTCTTGTTGGACAATACCGCCAGCGCCGCGTCTGTCCCCATCGAACCATTGCCTTCCCCGCCGGTTAACACCATCGGAGTCAGGATAAATTTGAGGTCTTCCTGCGAGTAACCAAATGCCTGTTGCGTATCCAGCAACGATGCATTCAAGCTGTTTTCGCTAACGGTCACGGGCATATCGCCGAGGAAGAAACGCGATTGTTCGATCCAGTCACGGTACGGCTTGGCATTGGCAAGCCCGGCTTTCAACTCGGCATCGTCAATAATGCGCCCAGCTTCCATGTCTATCAAAAACATCTTGCCCGGCTGCAAACGCCATTTTTTAACGACTTTGTGCTGGGGAATATCCAGCACACCCATTTCGGAGGCCAGCAACACCATATCGTCATCGGTAATCAGATAACGCGCCGGACGCAGACCGTTACGATCCAGCGTCGCGCCTATCATGCGGCCATCGGTGAACGCCACCGCAGCCGGGCCATCCCATGGTTCCATCAGTGCAGCGTGATATTCGTAAAAAGCGCGGCGATCTTCATCCATCAAGGGATGGTCCGACCAGGCTTCTGGAATCAGCAACATCATCGCGTGCGGCAGGGAATAACCACCCGCCACCAGCAGTTCCAGCGCATTGTCGAAACAAGCCGAATCGGACTGTCCATCCACGATCAGCGGCCAAAGTTTTTCGAGGTCTTCACCAAGCAATTTAGAGGACATCGCCGCATGGCGCGCCGCCATCCAGTTGACGTTGCCGCGCACGGTATTGATTTCGCCGTTATGCGCAATCATGCGGAACGGGTGCGCCAGATTCCAGGTCGGGAAAGTGTTGGTAGAGAAACGTTGATGCACCAAAGCCAACGCACTGATGACGCTGCGGTCTTGCAGGTCGGGAAAATATTTACCCACTTGGTCGGCCAGCAACATTCCCTTGTAAACGATAGTTCGTGCAGACAGTGAAGGGACATAAAAGCCCTTCCCTTGCGCATCCGGCAGGCCATTGATTGCATGTTCGGCGGTCTTGCGAATCACGAACAATTTGCGCTCGAAGGCATCCGTATCGGCGCAATTTTCGCCGCATCCGATAAACACCTGGCGCACTGTCGGCTCAACCAACTTGACGCTCTCGCCCAGAATGGAACTGTCTACCGGCACATCACGCCAGCCCAGCAACTGCTGGCCTTCAGCGGCAACCTTAGCGGCGACAATGTGTTCACAAGCTGCGCGACCCGCCGCATCACGAGGCAGGAACATCATGCCCACCCCGTAACGACCGACTTCCGGCAACACCACCCCTTGCGCTGCGCACTGGGCGCGCATGAACGCATCGGGAATTTGTAACAAAATGCCGGCACCATCGCCCGCCAGCGGGTCTGCACCCGTCGCGCCGCGATGGGTCAGATTTTCAAGAATCTGCAAACCTTGACTAATCATGTCATGGCTTTTCTTTCCCTTGATATGGGCGACAAAGCCCACACCACAAGCGTCATGTTCCTGGCGCGGATCATACAAACCTTGTTGCTGCGGCAAATAAGAGTTAACCACGGTGTACCTCAATCAAATCAAACTGGAATAAAAATGCGCGCTCCGCCAAGCGGAGCCACGCCAATTTTCACAATCCCGTTAAAGCAAAAAAATGACGACACGCGTCGCCATACCTACTACTGAACTAAATTACAAAAGCGAAAGGGCTGGAATATTACCTTTATTCATGCCTGTCAGCAACCGAAGCTATCCAGCAGACCAGCGAGCCGACAAGTGACGGGTTATTCCACCGCAAACAGGCGTTGATGTTCGCGGATCGCATAACGATCGGTCATGCCGGCGATGTAGTCTGCAACGCCTCTGGCGCGGTCTTCTTCCGGCTGACGTGCATCGGGCTGGAACTGCGTGGGCAGCAGACGACCATCGGCCATGAAAGCGTCAAACAATTCGCCGACGATGTGCTGCGCCTTGGCACTCATGCGCATCACGCGATAGTGACGATACAAATGTATATGCAGGAATTTCTTGAGCTCGCGCTGCTTGCTGTTTAACGCTGCGCTAAAGGCAATCAGCGCAGGGGCATCGCGTACATCGTCCAGCGTGAGCAAATTTTGTGCGGCGATATTGTCTGCGCTCTGCGCGATCAAATCAGTCACCAGCGTATTGATCATGCGCCGCACGGTTTCATGCACCACGCGACGCCCAGTCAGATTCGGGTAAGCCTCTTTAACGAGTTGCAAATGTTCCGCCACCAAAGGTACGGCAGATAATTGTTCCAGGGTAATCAAGCCGGAACGCAAGCCATCGTCCACATCGTGATTGTTGTAAGCGATTTCGTCGGCAAGATTGGCGATTTGACCTTCAAGTGAAGGGCGACGATTAGTTAAAAAACGTTCGCCCAGCTCGCCGAGTTGCGCCGCCTTGTCAGGCGAGCAATGCTTGAGCATTCCTTCGCGCGTCTCGAAGCACAGGTTCAAGCCATCGAAGGTGGCATAACGCTGTTCCAGCACATCCACCACACGCACCGATTGCAGATTGTGCTCAAAGCCGCCGTAGGCTTTCATGCAGCCGTTCAGCGCATCCTGACCGGCATGACCAAACGGCGTATGCCCCAGATCGTGCGCCAGCGAAATCGCCTCGACCAGGTCTTCGTTCAAATGTAAACGGCGCGCGATCGAACGGGCGATTTGCGCCACTTCGATGCTGTGCGTCAGACGAGTGCGGAACAGGTCGCCTTCATGATTCACGAACACCTGGGTCTTGTATTCGAGACGGCGAAACGCGCCGGAATGGATGATGCGGTCGCGGTCACGCTGAAATTCACTGCGCCCCTGCGGTGCCTCTTCGGTGAATTGCCTGCCCCGATAATTCGCCTCGGACACAGCATAACTGGCAAGGTCATTCATGAGTGCAGGCTGCCAATGTTTGTTGCAATAGCTCGGCAGGCACATTGCTCTCAATCACGGCTTGCCCGACATGCCTTAGCAACACGAAGCGCAGCTTGCCGCCTTCGACTTTTTTATCCAGCCCCATGTAGCCCAGATATTTTTCCGCGCCCAGATCGGGGGCAACCACCGGCAGATTGGCGCGCTCGAACAGTTTGCGGATGCGCGCCACGTCCTGCGTGCTGATCCAGCCCAAGCGATGCGACAAGTCTGCGGCCATGATAGTCCCCGCCGCCACGCCTTCCCCATGCAGCCACACGCCATACCCCATGCCGGACTCGATGGCATGACCAAAGGTATGCCCCAGATTCAGCAAAGCGCGTTCGCCGCTTTCCCGCTCGTCCGCCGCCACCACCTCTGCCTTGTTCTGGCAACTGCGCAACACCGCGTATTGCAGTGCCTCCGATTCGCGCGCCAGCAACCTGTCCATGTTTTGTTCCAGCCATTCGAGGAAAGGCAGATCGCGTATCAAACCATACTTGATGACTTCCGCCAACCCCGCCGACAATTCGTTATCCGGCAGGGTGGCTAACGTCGAAATGTCCGCCAACACCAGGCGCGGCTGGTAAAACGCACCGATCATATTCTTGCCCAGCGGATGATTGATGCCTGTTTTACCGCCCACAGAGGAATCCACCTGCGCCAGCAACGTGGTCGGAATCTGGATAAACGGCACACCGCGCAAATAACTTGCCGCAGCAAAACCCGTCATGTCACCGACGACTCCGCCGCCCAGCGCGATAAGCGGCGTGCTGCGCTCGCAGCGATGCGTCAGCAAGGCATCGTAAATCAGATTGAGCGTTGCGCCGGTCTTGTAAACCTCGCCATCCGGCAAAATGACTGACACACTGCCAACCCCTATGCTTTGCAAAGTTTGCTTGAGCGTTTCCAGATACAGCGGAGCGACCGTGGTATTGGTCACAATCGCGACACGCTTGTTGGGTATGTGTTCCGCCAACAGTCCGGCATTCCCCAGCAGCCCCGCGCCTATGTGTATCGGGTAACTGCGTTCCGCCAGCCCGACTCCCAGTGTTTGCATCATTTTCATCTCTCCTGCACGGCCTCGTAACCCTTTACTTGATTGGCCTTTTTATATGCCTCGATAGCCGCGACCAACTTCAACATCAGTGCATGCACATTTTGTCTGCCAGTAGGCATGACAATATCCGCCACTTGTTGATAATGGGCTTCGCGCTGGCGCAGCAAGCCCGCCAACTTTTCATATGAATTGCCTGTCTGCAACAACGGACGATTGCGATCATGGCGGGTGCGTAACCACAAGTCATGCACGCTGGCGCGGAGATAAATGACGATGCCATTGCGCCGCAACATGGCGCGATTCTCATTGGCGATGACAGCACCACCGCCGGTCGCCATGACCAGACCATCGCGCTGCACCAACCCCTCCAGCGCGGCGGTTTCACGCTGGCGAAACCCTGCTTCGCCCTCAACATCGAAGATGTGTGGGATCGTCACGCCGGTACGAAACTGGATTTCCTCGTCGCTATCCACGAATTCCTTGCCCAGATGCTTCGCCAGCACACGCCCCATGGTAGTCTTGCCCGAACCCATCATGCCCACCAGAATCAGATTGCCTGACTCGAATTTACGGGCGCTATCGCTGTTTGAGGTATTTTGCATGGCGCATATTGTAAACGATTAAATCAAAAGCCCGGACAGAGCCGGGCTTTGATAATACCTGCCGAATCGCCTGACTAGTGAAGATTGAGGGAATCCTGCATAATTTTGGGTGTCAGGAAAACCAGCAATTCATCCTTGGATGTTGATACGCCCTTGCTCTTGAACAGATAGCCCAGCACAGGAATGTCTCCCAGCAACGGCACCTTGTTCACAACACTCGTATCATTTTGCCTATATACGCCGCCTATCACCACCGTTCCGCCATTTTCAACCAGCACCTTGGTCACCACCTTGTTGGTGTTGATTGCCGGAATGTTACCTGCCAGCGCACCTCTTGAGTCCTTGTTTACTTCAACGGTCATATCAACGTTGTTGTCCGGTGTGATATTAGTCTTCACACCCAGTCTCAACACTGCCTTCTTGAAAGAAGTAGTAGGCGTTGCGCCAGGGGTGGTTGAGGTCAGCGTATAGGGTATTTCTTCTCCCTGTTCAATGACCGCCCATTCGGGGTCCTTGTCGGCGCTGACTACACGGGGACTGGAAATGATCTTGCCCTGGTCATCCGACTCCATGGCTGTGAGCTCGATGTTGAGTATCTTGGTCGCGGCCGCATTGAACAGCGCGAACTGAAAT
>JAVHSF010000004.1:0-2129 GCA_036172035.1 Gallionella sp.
TTCCCGCTTTCGCGGGAATGACAAAACCGAATAAATCAGTGTCTCCTTTGGAATATAGCCAAAGCCCGCATTTCTGCGGGCTTGGTATTGGGGTGCAGTTAAAATGCGGGCATTAAATTCGTTCCAGCACCGCCGCGAAGAAACCGTCCGTGGCATGAAGGTTGGGGCGCAGTTCCAGATAGTCGCCCATTTCCAGCGGAATTTTCTGTTGCAGCAACACTTCACCAACTGGCAGCAGTTTGAAGTCGGGATGACTGGACAGGAAGGCTTGCACGATATGCTGGTTTTCTTCCGGCAGGATGCTGCAAGTCGCATACACCAAGCGCCCCCCTTTTTTCAGCAGACGGCTGGCCGAGGCCAGGATGGCGGTCTGTTTCTGGTTCAGTTCCGCGATGCTCTGTGCCGACTGGCGGAATTTCAGGTCGGGGTTGCGGCGCAGCGTACCCAAGCCGCTGCACGGCGCATCCACCAGCACGCGGTCTATCTTGCCAGCCAGACGTTTCACCTTGAGGTCGTTTTCGTGCGCGATCAACATCGGCTGAATGTTGGAAGCCCCGGAGCGTTTCAGGCGCGGCTTGAGGTTGGTCAAGCGTTTTTCAGAGACATCCATCGCGTACAATCGGCCTTGGGAATTCATCAGGGCGGAAAGCATCAGCGTTTTGCCGCCTGCACCCGCGCAGAAATCCACCACCATGTCGTTGCGTTTCGGTGCCAACAAAAAGCCCAGTAGCTGGCTGCCCTCGTCCTGTACTTCGACTTTTCCCGTCGTGAACAGCTCGTCCTTGTTGAGCGGGATCTTTTCCTTGAGGCGGATGCCGATGGGCGAATAGGGCGTGAGAGCCGCGTCTATGTTTTGCGCGTGCAGTTGTAGCAGCACCTCGTCGCGTTTGGCTAGCAGGGTGTTGACGCGTATATCCAGCGGCGCGCCTTGCTGCATTGCCTTGCCAAGCGTGAGGATTTCGTCTTCGGAATAGGACGCACGCATTTTTTCCACCAGCCATTCGGGCAGTTCAGCTTGCACCGACAGCGGTAAGTCTTCGACCTTGACTCCCTTGACGGTCGCCAGCCATTCTTTTTCTTCGCGTTTCAAAACGGGTTCGATTTCGCGCAGGTTATAGCCGCCGAATCTGACCATATGGGCGAGCGCCATGCGGCGTGGCGTGGCTTTTTCGAGGCAAGCGTGTTCCAGCAACAAGCGGTGGCGCAACACGCCAAACACGGTTTCGGCGACCAGGGCGCGCTCGTTCGAGCCGAGCCGCTCGTTCTTGAAGAAATAGCGCAGCGTGGTGTCGGCAGGGTGTTCCAGCGGCAAAATGGTTCGTAACGCGAGGGTGACGAGTTCTAATCGGTATTCGGTGATGAGCATGACATTCCGTGTTGAAAATTAAGGGCGCGAGTTTAACAGGATTGCGGATGGGCTGGGGTTCATCCCTTTTTCCCTAACCCTCCGGTCTGCCCGCTCAATCCTCTGAGACGCGAATGTCGGAAATCACCATTTCACCTGCAATTTCGCCGTTGCGGTCTATTTGCCGCACTTTGACGGGGAGCAAGCGGTATTCCAGCCCCAGCCAGATTTCCAGCCCTTCCTCGCCGGGGGCGTGGAGCTTGCGTAGCGGCAAGACGTGCAGTTTGCCGAGGTGGGTCTGGATGTCTTCTTCTGCGCCGATTTCGATTTGATAGCTTTCCAGCTTTTTGCCGTTGCTGACGTGCATGTCCAGCGTGGCCTGATCGAGCGGCATTTGCGAAAACTGGTAGAGAAAACTCAGCATGTCCTGTGCCTGTTCCGGCAAGGCGGAGTGGTTTCCAGACGAGAATTCCAGTTGTTGGTTTTGCCAGTCAAAGTGCGCGGTTAATTCCTGTTCGCCTTTGGCGGTGAGGCGGGTTTCGCTGAATTCGTCGGGACGCAGCCCCTGCGCGCTGATTGTGCCGCTGCTTTGCTGGTTCATCTCGAAAGTCTTGAACAGGCTGGCCAACCCCGTGGTGTTGATGCCCACTTGCAGGGTGTAGCTATGGTCGTCATGAATTTCCAGGCGATGCCGCGCCTCGCCGATCTGGAAACGCGTACCCTTGTAGACTAGGAAGGTCAGTTGTGCGTGTTTGGGCAAGGGGTGCGCGGGGGCTGTGACGGG
>JAVHSF010000004.1:2229-10808 GCA_036172035.1 Gallionella sp.
GGCTTGTGCGGCTTGGCTGGCGGCTTGACGGCAGGTTGGACGGCGGGCAGCGGCTCCAGCCTGGCCATCAGCGGTGGCAGCGGGGTTTCCAGGGGGGACAGTTGAATCAGGTTTGGACCAAACACCAGCACGGCATGAGCCAGTAGCGACAGGGCGATGGCAAGGGCGATTCTTCTGCTAGCCGTGCCTGGCAACAGCTTCACGGTACGATTTCCACGCCGCTCAGCACTTGCGTGAATTGTTCGCCCTGCGGGTCGGTGATGATCATTTTGCAAGGCAGGTTATGGTGCCGGGTGGCGAGCCAAAGCTCGGTGCGGTGTTCGCCGGGTTTGGCCTGGCTGTCGAGATACCGGCAGTCGAATTGTCCGGCTGGCGTATCCAGTTTCTGCGTATCGCCTATCGCGTAGTGGTAGTTGTCCAGTTTGCTGCCATTGGTCATGGGAAAATCCAGCGTAGCGGCGTTCTTCAGCGTCAAAAACATGAATTGATACATCGCGCTCAGGCGATCCTGCGTGCCGTCCGGCAAGGGCTGCTGGGTGAGTTGGGTCGAGTTCGTCAGGGTGAGTTGCCGTGTTGACCAGTCCAGTTCTGCGCTGACTGACTTGCCGGCATCGCCTTCGTGTTGATATTCGTAGTGCTGGGGGCGCAGGCCATGCTCCGTTATCAGTCCCTTGCTGCTGGCGAAAGCCTTTTGCGGCTTGAAGATTGCCAATAGACCGAGCGGTGTGGTGGTGCTGGTCAGCGTGTAGCGATCCTTGTCGCGGCTATAGACCTCGTCCACCCGGCCGATTTTCAGGCCGTTGCTGAATATCTCATAACTGGCTTTGATGCTGGCGGGTGGCGCGGCCCATGCGGGTACGCACAGCGCCAGCCAGGTAACAAGGATCGTCAGCCATTTCATATTTATTCCAGACTGGGTGAGATCAGCGCGAAGCCGGGTTGCTTGCGGCAATGGTTTACGACCGTGCCGTGTTTGTTGAGTTCGACTTGACCGGAACATAACCAGCGCACTGCCTGCGGGAAGATGCGGTGTTCCTCGCGCAACACGCGCGCCCCCAGCGTTGCTTCGGTATCGTCTTGCAGCACTGGCACGGCGGCCTGGATGATGACCGGGCCGTGATCCAGATCAGGGGTGACGAAATGTACCGTGCAGCCATGAATTTTCACGCCGTCGTGCAGCGCGCCCGCATGGGTGTGCAAGCCCTTGTAAGACGGCAACAGCGAGGGATGGATATTGATCAGCCGGCCCCGGTAATGCGTGACGAACTGCGCCGTGAGGATGCGCATGAAACCGGCGAGAATGACGAAATCGGGCTGGTAGCCATCTATCACTTCGGCCAGCGCGGCATCGAAACGCTCGCGGTCAGGGTGGTCGCGGTGCGCGACGACAGCGGTGGGAATGCCGTGCGCCTGTGCAATGGTCAGTCCGGCGGCATCCGCGCGATTGCTGACAACAGCGGCGATGCGGCAATTCAGCTTGGCGTTCAGCAAGGCTTCCATATTGCTGCCGCGCCCGGAGATGAGGATGACGATGTTTTTCATGGGGATATAAATGGGTCTGGTATGGAGTGCGGCGGCATGACACCGCCTGGCACAGACGAGTCTGCGCACGCCAAATTATTTCACTTGCGTTTGATGCTCTGCGCCATTCCGGGCGCGTATCACGCCGATTTTGGTCGCGGTCTCACCCGACGCCTGCAACTGGCTGATGGCTCGGTCGGCATCACTTGCCGCGACGATCACCACCATGCCGATGCCGCAGTTGAAAGTGCGGTACATTTCCTGTTGTTCCACGCCGCCTTGTTGTTGTAACCACTTGAATAATTTAGGTAATTCCCATGACTGGCAGTCTATCTCGGCGACCGCGCCCGCAGGCAGTACGCGCGGCACGTTTTCGGTGATGCCACCGCCGGTGATGTGCGCCATGCCCTTGATGGTGAGGCTTTGCATCAGCGCCAGCAGCGGTTTCACATAAATGCGGGTCGGTGCCATGATGACTTCAGACAGGGTGCGTTCGCCGTCGAACCTGGCGGAAAGATCAGGCTTGCTGCGTTCGAGAATCTTGCGCACCAGCGAGTAGCCGTTGGAATGCGCACCGTTGGAGGCCAGCCCCAGCACCACGTCACCGGGCGCAATGTCGCTGCCGGTAATGATGTTGGCTTTTTCCACTACGCCCACGGCGAAGCCTGCCAGGTCGTATTCGCCGACGGGGTACATGCCGGGCATTTCGGCGGTTTCGCCGCCGATCAGCGCGCAACCGGCTTGTTCGCAGCCGGCGGCGATGCCCTTGATGACTTCGGTCGCGGCGGCAACATCGAGCTTGCCGCAGGCAAAATAATCGAGGAAGAACAGGGGTTCAGCGCCTTGCACCAGAATGTCGTTGACGCTCATGCCGACCAGATCAATGCCCACGGTGTCGTGGATGTCGAGTTCAAAGGCTAGTTTTAGCTTGGTGCCCACGCCATCGGTGCCGGAGACCAGCACGGGTTCCCGGTATTTTTTGGAAATTTCCACCAGGCCACCAAAACCGCCGATGCCGGAAAGTACTTCGGGGCGCAGGGTTCTCTTGGCAAACGGCTTGATATTTTCGACCAGCTGGTCGCCCGCAATGATGTCCACACCGGCATCGCGGTAAGAAAGTCCTGCGGTTTGCGCGGCAGTTGAGGGGGTATTTGGGGTGTTCAAGTTGAGTTCTCGCTTTCTTCAGGATAAAGTGCCGGACAATTTTGTCGCGAATTTTACCTTAAATGACTTCTTCCCGCTTTGTTGGCTTGCAATGGTTGCTGTTGACAGCGGTTGCCGGACTCGTGTTTTACCTGCTGGCACCCATACTCACGCCGTTCGTGGCGGCGGCGATACTCGCCTATATCTGCAATCCGCTGGTGGCGCGCCTGTGCGCGTGGAAGCTGCCGCGCGCCCTGGCGGTGTGGCTGGTGATGGTGGCGCTGCTGCTCTCGTTCGCCGGATTGCTGCTGATCATGTTGCCGTTGCTGGAAAAGGAAATCAGCCTGTTCGTGGTGCGCCTGCCTGACTGGGTTGAGGCGGGGCGCGTGCGTTTTCTGCCGCAACTGCAACATTGGTTCGGTGCGGAGCTGCAATGGGACGGCACGGCACTGAAAAATCTGCTGCTGAGCCATTGGCAAAGCGCGGGCGGCGTGGCAGGCAAGCTATTGCCCTGGCTGTCCAGCGGCGGCGGTGCGATTGTCGCTGCTTTGGTAAATTTAATGCTGATCCCGGTGGCGATGTTTTACCTGCTGCGCGACTGGGACGAGTTGATGGCGCATCTCGATGCGCTGATTCCGCGCCATTGGCAAGATACCGTGCGCGAAATCAGCACCGAGGTGGACGGCGTGCTGGCGGAATTTTTGCGCGGCCAGATTGCCGTGATGCTGTTGATGAGTACCTTTTACAGCGTGGTGTTGTGGCTGGTCGGGCTGGAATTTGCCCTGCCCATCGGCATTGTCGCCGGGATGCTGGTGTTCATTCCTTACCTGGGGATGATTGCCGGTCTGACGCTGGCTACGCTGGCGGCGGTGATGCAGTTTACGGAATTTTCCAGCGTGCTGTGGGTGTGGGCGGTGTTCGGCGCGGGGCAGTTGCTTGAAGGCACACTGGTCACGCCCTGGCTGGTGGGCGAGCGCATCGGCCTGCCTCCGCTGGCGGTGATCTTCGCCTTGCTGGCCTTCGGTCAGGTGTTTGGCTTCTTCGGCATCCTGCTGGCCTTGCCGCTTTCCGCCATTCTGCTGGTGGGTTGGCGCCGTGCAAAAATCTGGTATTTGTCCAGCAGCATGTACCGCAAACCATGAGCCAACTGTTGCTCGACATTACGCCGGACTGGTGGCCGACCTTCGATAATTTCGTGGCGGGCAGAAATCGGGAGCTGATTTCGGTCTTGCATCAGGCATTGTCGGGTAGTGGCACTGAGCGCTGCATTTATCTGTGGGGGGCTGAGGGCAGCGGCAAAAGCCATTTGCTGCAAGCCTGCGTGAGCGCCGCACAAAACGCTCATCTGGATGCGATTTATGCGAAGGCTGCCGTGCCGCGAACCGCCACGGTCGTGGCGGTGGACGATGCCGATGCGCTGGACGACGTGGCGCAGATAGAATTATTCAATCTTTACAACAGGATGCGAGATAGCGGCGGCATGTTGCTGGTGAGCGGCAGACAATCGCCGATGCACCTGGATTTGCGTCCCGACCTGCGCACCCGGCTGGGCTGGGGCTTGGTGTATCAGGTGCAGGGGCTTTCCGACCAGGAAAAAGCGCAGGCGCTCGTGCAACACGCCAAGGCCAGGGGCTTTACCCTGACCCATGAGGTCACGCAATATCTGCTGCGTCACGGGCGGCGCGACCTGCCCAGCCTGCTGGGCTTGCTGGACGCGCTGGACGAACATTCGCTGCGTTTGCACCGTGCGCCGACTGTCCCTTTGTTAAAGGAAGTTATGCAACAGGAACTGGAGTTGAAATGAAGTTGGCATTATTTGATCTGGACAACACCCTGCTCAACGGCGACAGCGATTTCGAGTGGTCGCAATTTTTGATCCGCATCGGCATTTTGGACCGCGAACTGTTCGAGGCGAAAAACCAGTCTTTTTATGACCAGTACAAGGCGGGTACGCTGGACATCCACGAATTTCTGGATTTTCAGCTCAAGCCCCTGTCGCGTCACCCGCGCAACACGCTGGACGAATGGCATGAGCAATTCATGCGCGAGAGCGTCCTGCCGATGATTGCCCAGCCCGCCCGCGAACTGGTGCGGCAGCATCAGGCGGCGGGCGACCTGTGCGTCATCATCACCGCCACCAACAGCTTCGTCACCGCACCTATCGCGCGCGAATTCGGTATCGAACATTTGATCGCCACCGAGCCGGAACAGCGGGAGGGCGAATTCACCGGCGCGGTCGCGGGCGTACCCAGTTTCAAGGAAGGCAAAATCATCCGCCTGGAAAACTGGCTCAGCGAACGCGGCTGGACGCTGGAGGGCTTCGCCGACAGCACCTTCTACAGCGATTCGATGAACGACCTGCCGCTGATGCGCAAGGTCAAACATCCCGTTGCCGCGAATCCAGATGCCACCCTGCGCGCGCACGCCGAACGACACGGCTGGCCGATTATCAGCCTGCATTGATTACATGCGCCAGACCAGCAGGGTGGAATGGTGCAGGTCATCCACCGTGATGCGCTCGTTGGGCACGTGGCCGGGAATGGCGAAGGTGCTACTGACCAATACCGTGCCGGGTCGCATCTCGGCGCGCGCCTTGTGCCAGAGTCGTTCCATCGGCACGGGGGACAGATAGGCGAACACCACATCGTATCGTGCAAGGTTGCAGGCGGGCAGTTTGTCATCCCAGATGCTGCCCCAGTGGACGGCGCAGTTGCGATAGGGGCGGATGCGCAGCCAGCTCCACAGCAACGGCAGAGGTGCTGCTTCCACCCCGGTGTAATGTCCGTCGGGACGGACGCGGGCGAGGTGGGTCAACACGCCGCCCAGACCTGAACCCAGATCAATGAAACGGAAACTCACGCCAGCGGATGGCGAGGGGAGTAGCCCTTCCAGCGCGTGCCACACCTTGTTGCTGGAAAGATAGAGCGGAACTTGAGTACGAAAAGTACTCCAGTAAACCGCCAGCATGAGGAGGAAGGCGGCGAGAAAGTAGCCCGGCGGGATGTTCAGCGTGAGCATCAATACCAGCGCGGGCGCAAAACCCAGCTGGATCGCCAGCCACCAGCGCGCCAGCCCCGCAAGGTGGCTGAAACTCGCCGCGAGCAAGCCGCACAGCAGCGCGAAAGTCAGCAGATCAGGCTGGAAATCCAGCAGCCGCACGCCCAGCAGGGCGAGCGCGAATGCCGCGAATTGCAACAGCAAGGCGATGACGGAGGGCGGGAGTTTTTCGAGTAGTGTGTGCAATGTCGCAGGGGCGTGGTTCGTGTGTAAGGGCAGGGGGGATCCGCCGGGGTGGCATGTGCGTTCGTCAGGTGATTGAACATCCATTGAACATTTGGAGGAAACGCGCAATTCTACCCGCTCCCTTGAGGGGGAGGGAATGTCGGCCTAACGCACCAATGCCGCTTCGACTTCGTCTCTTTTCGTCTTGCCGGCTAGGCGTTCGGCCAGCGTCAGCGCGAAATCCATCGCCGTGCCGGGGCCGCGCGAGGTGGTGAGGTTGCCAACGCGTTCGATTGCCGAGGTCTGCAGTAATACGTTAGGGAATTCGTCTAAACAGCTGGGATAGCAGGTGGCGCGTTTGCCATCCAGCAAGCCTGCGGCGGCAAGTACCGAAGGAGCCGCGCAGATGGCGGCAACTTGCTTGCCTTGCTGTGCCATATATTGCACCAGTTGAATGACCCGCGCATCGTTACGCAAATGCGTTGTGCCAGGCAGTCCGCCGGGCAACACCACCATGTCAAATGGATCATGCAGCACGGCATCCAGCGTGGTGTCGGGCTGGAGGGTAATGTTGCGGCTGCCGCGCAGCGCGCCTCCCGTCAAGCCCGCCAGCGTGACGCTGATGCCGGCGCGGCGCAGGATATTGACGATGGTAACGGCTTCCAGCTCTTCACTGCCTTCGGCGAATAACACCAATACTTTGCTCATTGTTCGGCTCCCAGTTGGTAAGCGTGTAGCAGCGCGCTTTTGAGTTGAGGATGTTGCTCCAGATTATCAATGCCCATCTCGCGCAAGGCAATCGCCTGCAAGGGAGCGAACAAGGATTCGTTTTGATGGTCGCGCAGGTAGGCGGCGTAATCGAACACGCCCTCATGCCAATAGTCAACCGCGTCGCCCTGCGGATTCTCGAAGGTGATGTCTTCTTCCAGCATGACCTCGAACTGGTAAGAATAAGTGTCTATGCCGTGCGCGACGGCGAGCGCCCGATGCAAGGAGCTGAGCTCGATGTGCTGCGCCAGCGTCTCGTCCAGATCAAATGACTTTTTCAGGTGGAAAGTTTCACCGCGAAAAGAGAATTCCAGGCTGGCCTGTATGCTGTTGGGCATCTCCGTTAGTCGCGGAAGTTCTGGTATTGCAAGGGAAAATCGGTGATGGTCTTCTTGACGAAGGCGATGGCATCTTGCAGATCATCACGATTTTTTCCGGTAATGCGCACGGTGTCGCCCTGGATGCTGGCCTGCACCTTCAGTTTGCTGTCCTTGATGTGCTTGACGATTTTCTTCGCCAGTTCGGTTTCCACGCCGACTTTGACATCGCAACTGCGCTTGACCTTGTTGCCGCTGACTTTTTCGACCTTGTCGCTGATCTCCAGGCACTTGATGTCCACGCCGCGCTTGATCAATCTGTTGTTCAGGATGTCCTGCGCCTGGGCTAACTGAAAGTCGTTGTCGGCCCACACGGTCAGTTTGAGTTCAGCTTGTTCTACATGTGCGTCAGAACCCTTGAAGTCGAAGCGGTTGCCGATTTCCTTGTTGGCCTGTTCGACCGCATTTTTGACTTCTTCCTTGTTTACTTCTGAAACGATGTCGAAGGATGGCATGGTTTACTCCTGTCAGTTTTGTCATTCCCGCGCAGGCGGGAATGACGGTGTTATTTTATCAGCCAAAACTGCAAACATAATTGACCACGTCATCGGCTTCGATGACGAAGCTGCCATTGGCGGGGACAGAGAAACGGCTGCCTGCGTTATATGGGGTGAACTCAGCCGCGTTGCCGATTTTGACGCGACAAGTGCCATCGGTAATTTCCATTATTTCGGGTGCGCCGATGTTAAAGGTCAGGGTGCCGGGCAAAATCACGCCGACTGTCTTGCGTGTGCCGTCGGCGAACAGCACGGAGTGCGAGACGCACTTGCCGTCGAAAAATACGTTGCCTTTTTTGATGACGCTGACATTATCGAATTGCGACATTTAACATTTCCTTTCAGGTGGGTTCAGTGGCTTTAACGCCTTTTTGATAGTGGCTATAAACATACACCGGGATTTTCAGGTCGCCCAGATGATGTTCGATGAGCGGCCTGACTTCTTGCCAGTCCAGGCCGTTGATCCCGCAGGCGAGCCGGGGCAGCGCCAGGCTGGCCAGTTTTTCCTTGACGGCCAAGCCGTGCAGGGCGTGCAGCGCGTGGTTGACGTGGTGCAAATCAGCGGAACCCGGCTTGCTGCCAGCGTTGTACGCGGCATCCTGGGTAAACAGGTTGACGATAAAACGTCCATCGCTGCTCATCCATGCCCACAGCCCGCCGGACTTGGGGTGTTGGGTATGACAATAATGACGAAAATCCTTGTACATTGCGGGCATCTGCTCGCGCAGTTGCAAGGCCAGGCCATGCAGGAAATCATCGTTGGGTGCGACACCCTGCACGATGGCCTTTGCGCCGCTCAACAGTATGTCGCCGTTCAGTTCGTGGATCATGTGGTGGTGGCTCCTAAACGAGCAATCAAGTCACCGCGTCTGAAAGTAGCGGAGAGTTGTTGTAAAGAAATCTCTTGTTGACCATACAAACCGGTTAGTGCGGTTTGTATGTCTAGGCTTGCTTGCGTGAAGTATTCGTCGGATTGGTTCTCGATAAGCTTTTTGGCTTGATCAAAATTGCGGTGATCCAAATTGGCCAGTTCGATATTCATTGCCTTGAG
>JAVHSF010000005.1:0-2328 GCA_036172035.1 Gallionella sp.
AGCACAGCGTCAAATTGCCATTTTTGGGTTAAACTGCCCGGCAATTTTTGGGCTTGCCGTTGGCGGGCTCGCATCATTCCGCGCTAACCCCCTGAAAAACTGAAAATCATGAATAGCGAAGCACCTGCATTCAAAATCAAGACCGGAAATTTACCTGTCCTGCAACTCCATATCCTCACCACAGATTTGGCCAGGCTTAAAGAAGAGCTGGTGCTGCGCCTGAGTCAGACCCCGGATTTTTTCGCCAGTACCCCTATCGTGCTAGAACTATCTGCGATAGCCGAGTCCGGCAAGAGTCTGGATTTCTCCGCGTTGACCGCTTTCATGCGCGAGCATGGCATGTGCGCGGCGGGGGTGTCGGGCGGTTCGGACAGACAGCGTACTGCCGCTGTGCAATCCGGCCTGGGATTGTTCACTTCGGCGTTCGTCAGAAAGCCGTCAAGAAGAGAGACCAATCCGTCGCTTGTCGCCCCCAACGCCGCCCTGTTGCATACTCAACCCGAGTTGCCTGGTATCGCGGCAGAAATAACGCCGGAGGTCATCCCCGTGCAGCCCGAAATACCGAAGGAGTCGCACGCGGCAGCAGTACCGGCTGTTGTTCGACCCACGCTGGTAATTGATAAACCGGTACGCACCGGGCAGAGTATTTATGCCGAGGGAGCGGATCTGGTGGTGTTGGCTATCGTCAATGCGGGTTCTGAGTTGATCGCGGACGGCGATATTCATGTTTATGCGCCGTTGCGCGGCAAGGCGATTGCGGGCGCGCACGGCAATGAATCGGCGCGTATTTTTGTGCATAAACTGGAAGCGGAGCTGGTCTCGATTGCCGGTTGTTACAAGGTTTTTGAAGACGGTATCCCAGAAGAGGTGCGCGGCAAGGCTGCGCAAATTCATCTACAGGGGACGCGTCTGCTGATCGAAGCCCTGCCGGGCTGATAATTACCGTTTTTAAAAGCAGAAAGTGTTTTTTAGCACCGCTTTACGGGTAAAATACGCGACTATTTAAATCGTTAGGAAATGCATCGTGGCAAAAGTGATTGTAGTAACGTCAGGCAAGGGTGGGGTCGGAAAAACGACGACCAGCGCCAGTTTCGCGAGTGGTTTGGCGATGCGCGGTAATAGAACGGTGGTAATTGATTTTGACGTGGGGCTGCGTAATCTCGATCTCATCATGGGCTGTGAACGGCGCGTGGTGTACGACATCATCAACGTCATCAACGGTGAAGCCTCGCTCAAACAGGCGCTGATCAAGGACAAGAACTGCGACAATCTGTATGTGTTGCCCGCTTCGCAAACACGCGATAAAGAGGCGCTCAAACTCGATGTGGTCGGACAAATTCTGGACGAGTTGAAGGAAAGTTTCGACTTCATCGTCTGCGACTCCCCCGCCGGGATCGAATCGGGCGCATTCAACGCGATGTATTACGCCGATGAGGCTCTGGTGGTCACTAATCCCGAAGTCTCGTCAGTGCGGGATTCGGATCGCATTCTGGGCATACTCGCGGCCAAATCCAAACGCGCCGTCGAGGGAAGAGATCCGGTCAAAGAACATCTGCTGGTTACTCGCTACGATCCCAGGCGCGTGCATTCCGGCGAAATGCTGTCGGTCATTGATATACAGGAAATATTGCGTATCCCATTGTTGGGCGTGATCCCTGAATCCCCCTCAGTATTGCAGGCCTCAAATTCCGGTACGCCCGCCATCCACCTGGAAAAAAGCGATGTGGCGGAGGCTTATCGTGACGTGGTGGGGCGCTTCATGGGCGAAGATTTGCCGATGCGCTTCACTGCCGAAAAAGCAGGCTTCTTCAAGCGTCTGCTGGGAGGTATCTGAAATGGATATGATTGCCGGGCTGCTCAATTATCTGCGTGGCAACGAAAAGAAAACGGCTTCCGTTGCCAAGGAACGCTTGCAAATTATTCTGGCACACGAACGTGCGGGACGGGGTATGGCACCCCCGGACTACTTGCCCGCCCTGCAAGAAGAACTGATGGCGGTCATCGCGAAGTACATCCACGTGGACCGCGACTCCTTAAAGGTGCAACTGGACAAGCACGATCAATATGACGTGCTGGAATTGAACATCACCCTGCCGGACAAGGTAAACGCCAGACGGTGACGGGCGTGGTTTCAGGAGCAGTCATCCGACTCAATTCGCGCAAGCTGTAAAGCCTTTTCTCTGGTGTAAACGCAAGGCTTCCGGCGCGCAATTGATTATCCTGGAAACGTCGGTTGGGCGGGTTGAAGTGTGCGGTTTTTGCAAGTCTGGCAAGGCGTAACGAGAGCGTGGCTGTTGCCGCTTTAGTGGCTTTACAGCCACGGCCTGC
>JAVHSF010000006.1:0-2310 GCA_036172035.1 Gallionella sp.
GCACCCAGCGAAATGCGCTGCAAATCAATGCCAAAAATCTTCATCATGAAAAAGGTGATCGCCAGCACCAGCGGAATGGACAAGGCCACCACCGTGCCGGTGCGCCAGCCCAGACTCAAAAAAGACACCGCCAGCACGATCAAAATCGCCTCGAGCAGCGAAGTCTGGAACAGCGCAACCGACTGTTTGACCACTTCGGGCTGGTCGGCTACGACATGCACCTCCACGCCGACCGGCAGATTCGCGGCAACCGTTTTCATCGCGGCATCGAGATTTTCGCCCATGCGGATGACGTTGCCCCCCTTATCCATGACCACGCCGAAACCGATGGCGGGTTGCCCGTCAACGCGCATCCTTGGGCTGGGCGGATCGCTCAAACCGCGCGTCACCTTGACGATGTCGCCCAATCTCAGATGCTTGCCGTTCGCCAGCAGATCGGTATTGCGTATCCGCTCGACGCTGTCGAAGCCCCCCGTCACCCGCAACCAGATGCGCTCGCTGTCGGTCTCGACGAAACCGCCCGGCGCAACGATATTTTGCTGTTGCAGCGCCAACCCTATCTGCGCGGGCGTGATGCCCAAACCCGCCATCCTGGCGGAGGTGGCCTCCAGATAAATTTTTTCGTCCTGCACGCCAATCAATTCGACACTTTTCACGTCCGGCACGCGCTTCAGATCAATGGCGATCCGATCGGCATAACGGCGCAGGGCGGCCAGATCGAAGCCGTCACCGGTCAGCGCAAAAACATGAATCTGCACATCGCCAAACTCCTCGTTGGGGAAAGGTCCCTGCACGCCGGGCGGCAGCGTGTGGCGAATATCATCCAGCTTCTTGCGCACCTGCCGCCAGGCTTCCGGCACTTCCGGCTTGGGCGTGTAATCCTTGAGCACCACAAAAATCATGGATTCGCCCGGCTTGGAAGCCGAGCGCAGCGTTTCCACCCAGGGCGTACCCTGCAATTTCTTCTCCATCCGCTCGGTCAGCTCATGCTCCACCTGCTGCGCGGAAGCCCCCGGCCAGAGCGTGCGCACCGCCATCACCTTGAAAGTAAAATCGGGGTCTTCAGCGCGCCCCAGACTGAAGTAGGAAAGCACTCCGGCAGCGGTCAGCACGATCATCAGATACAGCACCATGGACGGGTGCGCCAGCGCCCAGGCGGAAAGGTTCGGACCTTTCATCGCGCCTCACCGCCCTCTGCAACCGAATCAATGATAAGGATTTTTTCACCTGGCGATAAACGGTGTACCCCGGCGCTAACGATGCGCTCGCCCGGATTCAAGCCGTCGCTGATGATCGCCCCGGCATCCCGGTAGGCGGCAACGGTCACCTGCCGCAAACTCACGCCGCGATCAGCCGCCACCACCCACACCGCCGTCTGTTTGCCCTGCTGGTAAATCGCCGACAGCGGGATAATCAAATCGCCCGCCCCCGATACCGGCTTGCCGGGTACGGGGTTGACGAACCGCACCCGCGCGGTCATGCCTAATGCGACCTTGCCGGCGGGCGCTACGAAAGCCACGCGCGCCGCATAGCTGCGACTGACTGGATCAGCGATGGGCGACAGCTCGCGCAGCTGTCCACCAAATACCGCGCCCTCATCCGCCAGCAAGGTGATCTCCGCCTTGTCGCCCGGCTTGTGTCCGGCAAACTGCGTTTCCGGCAGCGCGATTGCCACTTCGAGTTCTCCGCTTTGCGCCAGGCGCAACACCGGCTGCCCCGCCGCCACCACCTGCCCGGCTTCCGCCAGCGTAACGGCAACGACGCCATCGTGTTCGGCGCGCAAAGTAGTGTAACCCGACTGGTTGCGCGTCAAACCCGCCTGAGCCGCCGCCGCCTTGAAGGCGGTTTCTTTCGCGTCCAGCGCGGACTGACTGACGAACCCTTTGCCACGCAGCTCGCGGAAACGTTTCACTTCCGCCTCCGCCTGCTGAAATTGCGCCTGCGCCGCGTCCGCCTGCAAACCCGCATCGGCAGCATCCAGCCGCGCCAGAACCTGCCCCGCCCTCACCTGCGAACCCGCCTCCACCAGCCGCGCGACCAGCTTTCCGCCCACGCGAAAGCTCAAGCCAGTCTCGTGGCGGGCGCGTATCTCGCCGCTATAAACCGGACGGTTCGCCGCTGCCGCCGCGCCGACCACCTGCGTCAGCGCGGGGCGCGCCACCTTGACCGGCGCAGCGGCCTCCTTGTTACAGGCGGAAAGTGAGACGACCAGCGCGATACAGGACAGGATAGTTTTCATTGCCAACGGGGATTACCTGGAAAGGCCTGCAATGTAATTTTCAAACGGCTGTTTGTCAAACCGAAGGGGAT
>JAVHSF010000007.1:0-2289 GCA_036172035.1 Gallionella sp.
TGGCACAGGCACTGTTCTCCAACCCTGACATCCTGCTACTGGACGAACCGACCAACAACCTGGACATCAACACCATCCGCTGGCTGGAAAACATCCTCAACGCGCGCACCTGCACCATGGTCATCATCTCCCATGACCGCCACTTTTTGAACAGCGTTTGCACCCATATGTCCGATCTGGACTACGGCAAAATCACCACTTACCCCGGCAATTATGACGATTACATGATGGCCTCGGCGCAGGCGCGCGAACAGCAATCCGCCGACAACGCCAAGGCCAAGGAGAAGGTCGCCGAACTGAAGGCCTTCGTAGCGCGCTTCTCGGCGAACGCCTCCAAGGCCAAACAGGCCACTTCCCGCGCGCGCCAGATAGACAAGATCAAGATCGAGGACATCAAGCCTTCCAGCCGCCAGTACCCGTTCATCCGCTTCGAATTCGACGAGCGCGACAAGCTGCACCGCACGGCGGTGGAAGTCCAGCAGATGTCGAAAGGATATGACAAGGTGCTGTTTTCTAACGTAAATTTTAGAATTGATGCGGGCGACAAGGTTGCCGTGATCGGCCCGAACGGTATCGGTAAAACCACCTTGCTGCGCTGTCTGGCGGGCGACCTTCAGCCCGACACTGGCACGATCAAATGGACGGACAAGGCCAGAATCGGTTACTACGCGCAGGATCATGGACCGGAATTTGCCAAAGATCAGGAAATGATGGACTGGATGATCAACTGTCGCGGTCCCAACGACGACGACCAGGTGGTGCGCGCCACGCTGGGACGCTTGCTGTTCTCCGGCGACGATGCCCACAAAAATGTCAGAATCCTGTCCGGTGGTGAAAAAGGCCGCATGATGTTCGGCAAACTGATGCTGCTCAAGCCCAACGTGCTGCTGATGGACGAGCCGACCAACCACATGGACATGGAATCCATCGAGTCGCTCAACATCGCGCTGGATCAATACAAGGGGACGGTGATCTTCGTCAGCCATGACCGCGAGTTCGTCTCCTCGCTGGCGACGCGCATCATCGAAATCTCCGAAAAAGGCGTAACCGACTACCACGGCACTTATGAAGAATATCTGCGCGATCAAGGCATGGTGGTTTAACGATACCCCAATAAATTTCGTCATTCCGGCGCAGGCCGGAATCCAGACAATTGAACAAAGCCCGCGCAGCAAGGCAGTATTTGTCCTGCTGCGCGGAAATCCTTGACTACTGGATTCCGGCCTGCGCCGGAACGACAGGTGTTTAAGTCATGGCAGTAAATTCAGGCACAATCGGTGTTTTTGATTCCGGGGTCGGCGGGCTGTCGGTGTTGCGGCACATCCGCTGGACGCTCCCCGGCGAGCGGCTGATCTACGTCGCCGATTCCGCCCATGTGCCGTATGGCGACAAGTCACCCGCCTATATCGAACAACGCGCCCATATCCTCACGCGCTTTCTCATCGAGCAAGGCGCGGATGCCATCGTCATTGCCTGCAACACCGCCACCGCCGCCGCCGCCGCCAGTTTACGCAGCCAGTTCAGCTTGCCCATCATCGGCATGGAACCCGCCGTCAAACCCGCCGTCGCGGCGACCCGCAGCGGCGTGGTCGGCGTGCTGGCCACCGTCGGCACGCTGGAAAGCACCCGCTTCGCCGCCTTGTTGGAACGCTACGGTGAAGAAGTTGAAATTGTCACGCAAGGCTGTCCGGGGCTGGTCGAGCAAGTTGAGCTGGGCGACCTGCACGGCATCCGCACCCGCGAACTGGTTGAGCGTTACACCGCGCCGCTGCTGGCACAGGGCGCGGACACCCTGATACTGGGCTGCACCCATTATCCCTTTCTTGCCCCGCTCATCCGCGCAGTCGTCGGCGATGGCATTACGCTGGTGGATACCGGGGAAGCCGTTGCCCGCCACTTGCAACGACGCCTACTGAGCGAACTCCCTGCACGCAACAACAACGCCCCGTCCGCCAGCTTTTTCACCAGTGGCGATGCGGAAGCGGCCAGCCACATCATGACTGCGCTGTGGGGCGGCCCGGTCGAGGCACGACAGCTCCCTGTAGAATTTTCCTGAACCTGACTTAAAGACACCGACGATGCTAAAAATATTCTTCAAGACGCTGCGCCTGATCCTGACACCTTTCATGCTGGCGTGGGCAAAGCTGGCCACGCCCAAAGGTGTGGCACGCCCGACTGACGCACAAAGACAGACAGAGCTGGAATGTGCCCATCTGGCGCTCTACCACTTCAAGACCTGCCCGTTCTGCATCAAGGTGCGCCACGAAATGGCCAGATTATCTTTGCCGA
>JAVHSF010000008.1:0-2262 GCA_036172035.1 Gallionella sp.
GTGCGTTGAAGCTGTCCCCGGATTCCATTGCATTACATCCGGGCTACGCTGGCTGCGCGAGATGCTGAATGCGCGTGAGAAAAAACAATGAGCTGAACGGTGTGCAATAAGTTACACACCGTACGAAACACGCTTAGCAACGCAAAGCAGGAACACAGGTGCTAAGTATCGGATCAATGCTCCATTTGACACCACCGGTATCGCTATACGTCGGCACCAGGACATATGTTTCGCCTGCCAATCCTTTTCCGGTTATGGATTGCGCTGTGATGGTTCCATCATCTGCGGTATCAACATAGGCAGTATATTTACCTGCGGCCAACCCACCATTTGGAGTACCAATTGTCGCTGGAACACCATTACCTGCGCCAGCCCGACTCCCCGTGATAGGACTCACGCCTTGTGAGATTGCCCAAACTTCTACTGCACTTTTAGCGGCTGAAGTCGCTAGAACTACTTCCGTAAACCTGGCTCTTTTAAGGTAGTTGCTGTATGCGGGGAATGCAGTAACGGCAAGAATACCAATAATCGCTACAACGATCATCAATTCAACTAAAGTGAAGCCCTGTTGTATCTTTTTCATTGACATGCCCCGTTTCAATTATTCATCTGTCAGAACCAACCTGTTAGACATCCGTTTAAGCGGCAAGACGTGCAGTATATGTAACTGCAACGCTTACTTTTAAACACGCCAAGTAAGTTTTAATAAAAAAATATAGGCTTGATTGCAAACCATTGCACCAACTAAAAGAGGAAGCTCATCTTGCGATTAGGCTTCCTCTGCGCTACAAATCAACAAAGGGAATTATTCACACCCTCAGCTTAACTTGCTTTAGTTCTTCACGTAGCCCTTGTCTACACAAGCACCAGAGTAATCCCACACCAAACGTTCTGAACCAGCCGCGCCTTCAGGTGTAGGTGTCAATACGCAAGTCTCTGTAGCCAAAATACCTTTGTAGGCATTAGGGGTTGCAGTAATAACGCCTGCAGCAACTGCCAAACTATTAAATGCTTTTGTAGTGCTGGTACTAGGAGTAGCTGGCATACCGCCGGTAACCGCGCCGCCATTAGCAGCAGCACTCATAGCCGACAAAGCTGTACCACCCAAAAACGCCTCATCAACAGCGAGCTTGTAAGGTGACATTGCTTGAGTCACTTCAGTGTATGCAGCCTTTTTGATGTAGTTGCTGTAGGCAGGAATTGCCACAGCAGCCAGAATACCGATAATCGCTACCACGATCATCAGTTCGATCAGGGTAAAACCTTTTTGCGAGTTGACACGTGCACGTGTCATCCCTGCTTGAATCATTTGTACGTTTTTCATTTGAATCTCCTATTGATGTTTAATTAACTTACCTACCTAGCCATCCGACCTGAACTGCTTGATCGTCGGTTAACACAGTTTGTGTTGCTGTTTATAAAGCAATAGTCGTGCCAACTTTTCAACACATTGATTAAATTGAATATTTATAAAACAAGGGGATTTTTCATACTGGACAGAAAACCATTTCCGTCAGTCAGGTGACGAAATTTGTCACTACAACCGATAGGGAATGCGTACAGCGGGTTCGTCAGATGAAAAATCCCTGGTGTTGCGCGTGATCAGCAATCTTCTGTCAGCCTGCGCAGTTGCCCACACAATTGCATCCGGCAGTTTGATTTTGTGTTGTTTGCGCAGCGTAACCGCAACACCCGCCACTTGTTCATCAATCGGCAGATTGACGAAGCCATTCAAGAACCCTCTGATGATTTCCTCTGTTTCAGGCGTTGCACCGACCATCACTTCCATCCAGGTGACGATGCTGATCGCCTTGTCTGAGTATCTTTCCAACTCGGTTTTCGCCTGTTCGATGCCGTTTAAGTAGTCAATCAGAATATTGGTATCAAACAGTACGCTTACCATTCGGATCGCACCCGCTCCTGATATTCCAGCCCATCCACCCCACGTTCTCGCCAAATACCAAATGCCGGAGTGGTTGCCGGTTTTTTCTTGTCGAGATAAGCAGAAATTGCCTGCCGGATGAACTCGCTACGGGATATTTTTTCCGCCTGACAAAGCGCCTCTAACGCCTTGATTTGCCGATCTGGAATATCAACCAATGCTCGCATGGCACACCTCCCTAAATTGTGATATACGCACTATATATCATATTGAGGGCAAGATTTCATCCCTGCGTATTTTTGCCCACTATTCGTCCAGCGCCACACCCGGTATCTTGCTCAAATCCACCTCGTCCAGCTGTTCCGGAGACAGAAATTGTT
>JAVHSF010000009.1:0-10486 GCA_036172035.1 Gallionella sp.
GTGTTGGGCTTTTTTATTGCCTGAAATAATGCGGGTATTCCTTACGCGGTCTGCGATAATCTGCACGGTTTGTCTTTTAAGAGTCCTTTATGTCCATCGTTCGTGTAGCCATAGATGTTCCACTGCACACCTTGTTTGATTACGCGGCGGACGATTCCGTTGCCGTCGGGCAGCGCGTACTCGTGCCATTTGGCAGTAGAAAGATGGTTGGCGTGGTGATGGAATGTGTTGCCGAATCTTCTGTGTCCGCAGCGCGCACCAAGTCGGTGTTGCAGGTTTTGCAGGGCAGTGCGCCGTTGTCTGAGCTGTTTTTGTCGCTGTTGAGATTTTGCAGTGATTATTATCGCTATCCAGTCGGGTCGGCGGTATTTACTGCTTTGCCGACGCGCTTGCGTTCTGCCAAACTCATTACGACAAAGCCAGTCCAGTATTTTCGCTTGAGTGCTGTCGGCGAGGCAGTTGGTTTTGTTGAATTACCCAAGCGTAAAACGGTGGCGCGGCAGATGCTGGGTAAACTGGCTGTGCAACCTTGTTCGCTGCCCCAGTTGAAGAGGTTGTCGGCATCGGCTGGCGTACAGTTGAAATGGCTGGTGGAACAAGGCTGGGTTGAGCCGTGCGAAGTTCAGCCACTCTCCCCAAGTCTCCCCCTTCCTGGGGGAGAGGAAGTCGTCGCCCATACTTTCGCCAATGCGCACACTTTGACTGCCGAACAACAACAGGCGGTGGACAGCGTCACGCAAGCGCGGGGTTACGCGTGTTTTCTGCTGCATGGTGTCACCGGCAGCGGCAAGACCGAGGTGTATGTGCATCTCATGCATCACGCGCTGCAACGCGGCGGTCAGGTGTTGCTGCTGGTGCCTGAAATCAACCTTACGCCTCAACTGGAAGGCTATTTCCGCAATCGCTTTCCTGATGCTAACCTGGTCAGCTTGCACAGCGGTTTGTCGGAAAACCAGCGACTGCGTAATTGGCAGCAAGCACAATCTGGCCAGGCACAGATCGTACTCGGCACGCGTTTGTCGGTATTCGCTGAATTGCCCAGACTTGCCCTTATCCTGGTAGATGAGGAACACGACACTTCCTATAAGCAGCAAGACGGACTGCGCTATTCGGCGCGCGACGTGGCGATTTTCCGCGCCAAACAATGTGCTGTACCCATCGTGCTGGGTTCGGCGACCCCTTCGCTGGAAACTTATTGCAATGCCCGGAATGGTCGTTACCATCTGCTCACGCTGGCGGAGCGTGCGCTGGCCGCCGCAAGTCTGCCCACGATCAGTTGCATCAATACCAGGCAAACATTGATGTTTGAAGGTATCAGCGAAAAATTGCTGCGTGAAATCGCGCTACGAATCGAGCGGCGCGAACAAAGCCTGCTGTTCATCAACCGCCGGGGTTATGCTCCGGTGCTGATGTGTACGGAATGCGGCTGGTTGTCTGATTGCAAGAACTGCGCCGGAAAAATGGTGCTGCATCTCCAGGATAAGCGATTGCGCTGCCATCTTTGCGGCTATCAGCTGCGCGTTCCGCATCACTGTCCAAGTTGTGGTCATGCCGATTTGCAACCGGTCGGTAGCGGGACGCAACGGGTAGAAAGCGCATTGCGCGAGCGCTTTCCGGAGGCGCGCATCTTGCGGGTGGATAGCGACAGCACGCGCAACAAGCGCGCCTGGAAAACCATGCGCGAGCAGATACACGCTAACGAGGTGGATATTCTGGTTGGCACGCAGATGCTGGCCAAGGGGCATGATTTTCCCGCACTGACGCTGGTCGGGGTGTTGAATCCTGACAGTGCCTTATATAGTGCAGATTTTCGAGCGGGAGAAAAACTCTTTGCGCAGTTGATGCAGGTGGCGGGGCGCGCCGGGCGAGCGGATAAGCCGGGCGAGGTGCTGGTACAGACTGCCTTCCCCGATCACCCGTTATTTTTGTGTTTGCAGCACCATGATTTTGCGGGTTGGGCAGCGATACAACTCGCCGAACGGCAGTTAGCGGGTTTTCCGCCTTTCGTCTATCAGGCCATGCTGCGTGCCGAAGGTAAGGAAGAGGTCGGGGTTTACGCTTATCTCAATCAGGCGCGTGTTGCCGCCGTCGGGTTGGGTATGCCCGTGGAAATATTCGGCGTGGTTCCAGCGTCTCTTGCCCGTCGAGCCAATTATGTTCGCGCGCAACTGCTGGTTCAGGCGAGTACTCGCGGTGAATTACAGCAGTTTTTACAGGCATGGCAACCTTCGTTAAATAGTTTACCTGCCCCAAAATTGCGCTGTTCGCTGGACATTGACCCATTAGAGTTTTAGACTTCCGGAATTTTTAGGGAAGCAATTATGGCAGTAGGAGAAGGACACATCGTTCCAAAACGTTTTTATGATCGCACGGTCAGCGAAAAACTTTTATATACCTGCTTTTTATTGTTGGTCGGGCTGGGCTATTTGATGGCCACCTCTTATTTGTACGTCACTCATCAAATGAACGATGGCAAGCCTGGGCTTTCAATCAGCGATGTGGCTGACAGCTATTACGGTAATCGTAGCGGCACACGGCTGGAAGCGGCGATACGCGGCTCGATGGCGGGGAATATCAGTATTGAAGATCGTGACTTGATGGTTGCCTGGCTGAAAGACGGTGCGGGAGAAGATCATTTTGAACATGAAATCAAGCCTATCCTGCAAAAAACCTGTCTGGGTTGCCACGTGGCAGCGTCAGGCATGAACCTGCCGGATTTCAGTACTTACGCGGGGCTGCATAAATTTGCGGAAGTGGACACGGGCATGTCTATGGCCAGTTTATTGAAGCTATCGCATATTCACCTGTTTGGTATCAGTCTGCTGCTCTTCATGTTGGGTGGTATATTCATACAAACAGAAGTTAACGTCATTTTCAAACGATTCCTGGTGGTTTCACCGATGCTTGCCGTGTTCGTTGACGTTGCCTCCTGGTTTTTAACCAAAATGGATTCAAACTACGCCATCATCGTAATTTTTGCGGGCGGAATACTGGGGTTATCCATGGCCTTGCAGATTCTGATTTCGTTGTTCCAGATATGGACCTTGAAAAGACCCGCAGTTCGGCATGTACTCTGACCTTCTACAAGCACTTTCCGCCGTTGTCGGCAACGCCGCACTGCTGACTGAACAGGCGGCAGCGCCGTATTGCCAGGATTGGCGAGGCCGATTCTCAGGTGCGGCGCTGGCGGTGGTATTCCCGTCCAGCACCGAGCAGGTTGCGGAAGTCGTCAAACTGTGCGCTGCGCAGCATGTCGCCATCGTGCCGCAGGGGGGTAACACCAGTCTGTGCGGGGCTTCTGTACCCTTGCCGCAGGGTGTGCAGGTCGTGCTTAACCTGTCGCATATGAACCGGATACGTGCGGTGGATGCGATCAATTACACACTGACGGTCGAGGCGGGGTGCAAGCTGGCTTCAATTTATGCAGCCGCAGAACAGGCCAATCGCCTGTTTCCGCTTGGGCTTACGGCAATTGCCGCACAGTGTGAAATCGGCGGCAATCTTTCCACCAATGCAGGTGGCATCGGCGTGTTGCGTTATGGCAGCGCGCGCGATCTGGTGCTGGGGCTGGAAGTGGTGCTGCCCGACGGGCGCATCTGGAACGGCTTGCGCAGCCTGCGCAAGGACAATACCGGTTATGACTTGAAGCATTTGTTTATCGGTGCAGAAGGCACGCTGGGCATTATCACCGCCGCCGTGTTGAAGCTGTTTCCGCGTCCGCAAGCTACCGCAACAGCCTGTGTGGCGATTGCCAGTCCTGAAGCGGCGGTGCGCTTGCTATCCAATATTCGTGCGACCTGCGGTCAGGCTTTGAGTGGTTTTGAAATCATTTCGCGCAACTGCCTGGATTTGGTCTTCAAACATATTGAAGACACGCAAGAGCCCTTCAAGCGTAAGTACGACTGGTATTTGCTGATCAAGGTTGATGACGTGTTGCAACACTCACCCGAAGCCATGCTGCGTAATGGCTTGCTTAATTTTGGCGACGAAGTGCAGATGTTCGACATCGAAAACGACGTGCGCAAGGCCGAAAAGTGGTGGAAGCTGCGCAAAAATATCAGTGAGGCGCAAAAGCGTGAGGGCATCAGCATCAAGCATGATGTCGCCGTGCCGGTCAGTCGGGTGGCGGAATTCATCGCTCAGTCAAGTGCCGCCTTGCGTAATGCCTACCCGGGCATACGCATCGTCGCGTTCGGACACATGGGCGACGGTAACATTCACTACAACGCCTCCCTGCCGGATGCCGCGCTAAATGAGGCTTTTATCGAGCAGCATGAACACCGCCTGAATCATCTGGTTTATGAAGTGGTGGCGCGACTGGCTGGCAGCATCAGTGCCGAGCATGGTCTGGGGCAACTCAAGCGCGAGGTGGTGCGCGAATACAAAGACCCGCTGGAACTGGAATTGATGCGTACCATCAAGCAGGCACTCGACCCGCAAGGACTGATGAATCCGGGCAAGGTGATATGACACCCGGGTAATCATGCTCAACAACCCTGGCAGCCTCTCGGACTCGAAGAATCGTCGCGAATCGGGTTAAGCAGGCAAGCCTGCGTAGCGGCTGCTCGCAAAAATCTGCACCGGCCAGGCGGATTTGCAGCCGATTTCCTTTAGATCCGACAGACTGCCAGGTGACAATGCACGATGCCATGCGAAAAAATAGGCATCCGGTAGTCTGTGGGAAAGTTCGACAGTTTCCACAGCAAGGCTGCTCTGCCCGTAAAACTCAGCCAGGTCGAGGGGCAGGCGGTTTCTTGAATTTGTCTTCGACAAACTGTCCGAAATTGATATAAATCAATGATGCAATTTAATTGAGGGTCATGATGCTCGCCGGTTGTTCTGGCTTTTCCGGCCAGAAAAATTAGGGAGGGAACATGCCTAAACACATAGCTCGTTTGTTTGCTTTAATCGTGGTAGTTGCGCTAATTGCATTTTCGGTCAGAACCTTTTTAATCCCGGATTCGTTTTATCAGTACGGCCATTACCGGGGCGCGGCGGTAGCGGAGATCGCTGCCAAAGTGCCGAAACTTCAGGGTTCCGCGTCCTGTTTGTTGTGTCACAAGAAAGAGTATGAGGTGTGGACTGCCGGCATCCACCGCAAGGCGACCCGGAATGATGCCGTTCAAGGTGTCGTTTACAAATATGGTCCCGGGTGCGAGGTTTGCCACACCGGTCCGGCAGGAAATCACCCGTCCAAACAGGCGATGCCGCTGTCCATCGAGGATAAGGTCACCTCGATTACCCACCACGAACATAAAGTTCATCCCGCCAATGTGCCGGGCAGGAATTTGTTGCTGAACCCGCAAGATATGCGTGGACTTTGCCTCAATTGCCACGAAAAACTAGCCGGACGCCCCACTGAACAGCGTCAGATTGACGTTGCTACTCATAGTGGTGACGAGTTGTGTACCAAATGCCACAATCCACATTCACCCCGCATCGTTTTCGCTAATCTGCCGCCGAGTCTGCGGGGAGATGCCAAGGCGGGTAAAGCCGTCGCTGCTGCCTGCGCTGGTTGCCACGGGGAGACAGGGACGAGCGCCAATCCGGCTTGGCCAAACCTGGCGGGGCAACATGCCAATTATTTGGTTGATGCGCTGAAGACGTTTAAATCAGGTGTCCGTCAAAATGACATGATGACTCCCATGGCGGAAGGGCTGAGCGAAGTAGATATGCGTAATGTAGCGGCCTATTTTGCCAGCACCCGTTGTGTCGTCACCGGCGGCGACAAGGTCAAGGCCGAGCTTGGCAAAGCCAAGGCGGCTAATTGTGCCGCCTGCCACAGTGCCGGCGGGCTTTATGGTAAAGGTTCTGCGGGCATCAGCGGCTCATCGGCATGGCCGAATCTGGCGGGGCAAAATGCCGACTATCTTTCCAGCACGCTCAAGGCATACCGGGAGGGCAGCCGCACTCATGCGGTGATGACGAGCGTGGCGAAGACGCTCAGCCCATTGGATATAGAGAACTTATCAGCTTATTACGCCAGCGTGAGTTGCAAATGAATCAATTGCCGAGAGAGGAAAAAATGACGACTCCAGATACGAAAGTAGCGCAGGTCGCGATGTCGCGCCGAAATTTTCTGGGATTCCTGAGTAAAGGCGTGGCTTGTGCGGGAGCATTGATCGGTGCGGGTGGCGCAGTGGGAGCCGTCGTCTCGGAGCGAGGTAACCGCGCGTTTCAACAAAATGATGAGCAATATGCCGAGGCGGTCAATAATCCGCCCAAAGTGCCGGATTACAACTGGAACGATCATAAATGGGCAATCGGGGTTGATACGGATCGTTGCATTGGTTGTCTGCGCTGCATGGAAGCGTGCAAGATGGAAAACAGTGTGCAGATGGATGCCAATCACTATCGCACCTGGGTCGAGCGTTATGTTTATCTGGAAGGCGCTAATACCGCTGTCGTTGACAGCCAGTCCGACCCGAAAAATATTGAGAATACCGGCTCGGAAACGAAATTCCGTTTTGATAATCGCTATAAAAATGTCAAGGTGGACAAGGCGTTTTTCGTACCCAAACTGTGCAACCAATGCGAGCATCCATCTTGCGTCCAGGTGTGTCCAACGGGTGCTACCTTCAAGTCCAAGGATGGTCCGGTGTTGATTGATACAACTTACTGTATTGGCTGCCAGTATTGCGTTCAGGCTTGTCCGTACGGTGCGCGCAGCTTCAATGAATCAAGGGGGACGGTTGATAAATGTAATTGGTGTTACCACCGCATTACTAAAGGACTGAATCCGGCCTGTGTTGAAGTATGCCCGACGGGTACACGGATTTTTGGTGATCGTAATGACCCGGAAAGCCCGGTGAGCCTGTTTATCCGCAATAACCATGTGCAGGTGCTGAAGCCGGAAATGGGCAATGCACCGAATGTGTTTTATAAGGGAACTGATAAGGAGGTGGTGTGATGGAACAGGTATTCGAACACGTTACTCCTTATGTCGGTTACGTTTATCCAAACGAAACGGATGTGCCGTGGAGTCAGCTCATCGTAATCTATCCCTACATTACCGGATTGGTGGCGGGGGCATTTGTTATTTCCAGCCTGTATCACGTGTTTAACATCAAGAGTTTTGCGCCAGTCTCCAGGTTCGCCTTGCTGACCGCGCTGTGCTTCATGATCTTTGCGCCCACTCCGCTGCTATTTCACCTGGGTCAACCCACCCGTGCGTTCAATGCGGTCATCACGCCGCACTGGACTTCGGCGATGGCGGCGTTCGGTTATGTCGCCGGTTTTTATCTGTGCCTGTTGTTGCTGGAAACCTGGTTTGCGTTCCGTGCCGACATTGTCGCGATGTCCAAGGTTAAAACCGGCATCATGAAAAAAGTTTATGGCGCACTCACTCTGGGGTCGGATGATGTCTCGCACCACGCACTGGCTATTGACCATAAATTTGCGCGCATCCTGTCCATGATCGGCATACCTAGTGCGATGGGCTTGCACGGCTACGTCGGTTTCGTATTTGGCTCGCTGAAAACACGGGAATGGTGGTCGTCCGATTTGATGCCCGTTATTTTCCTGTTATCTGCGGTCGCGTCTGGGGTCGGGCTGCTGATTGTGCTGTATGTGATCGTCTCCAAGTTCCGCAAAACCCCGATCATTGACGAAACCATGCGGGGCTTGTTATATGTGTTGTTCGCCGGGATCACCATTGTGATGGTGATCGAGGCACTTGAATTATTGGAAATATTTTACAAGGCGCGCGAGGGCGTAGATACCGTGAAAGCGTTGATCGCCGGACCGATCTGGGCAGGCATGGCCATTCAATGGATCATGTCCGTATTTGTTCTGGTGGTCACTTCCGGGCTGTTGCTATTTGAAGTGCATGGCAAGCGTCTGGTTAACTGGCTGTTCCTGTGTGGTTTGGCCATCATGATCGGGGTGTTGGCAATGCGCTGGAACGTGGTGATTGGCGGCCAGGAATTGTCCAAGACCATGAAAGGGCTGCTGACCTTTTACCCGGAAGTCTTTGGTCGTGAAAGTTTGTTCGTGGTTGGCGTTATTTCTGTCTGCCCTTACCTCACGCTGTGGCTGGTAACAAAGCTGTTGCCACCCTGGGCAGACGGTAAGGAGGCGGTCGTCTGAATCTGTCTTCTTGAGTAGGTGTTGAACCAGTGCGCAGCCAAATACTGCGCACTTTTGTTTTTTATCGAAGCCAAACGGGAATTTTTCGGTTAAAGTCCGGCTGCGCTGGAAAGCACGGGTAGCGCGTTTTACGTTGCACAATATGACGAGGAATTAGAACAAATGGCAGCCCAACCTGAAATCACCAACATGGCCTTATTCTGCGACTTCGAGAACGTGGCGCTGGGTGTGCGCGATGCAAAGTATGCGCAGTTCGACATCAAAAAAGTGCTGGAACGCTTGCTGCTCAAGGGCAGCATCGTGGTTAAAAAGGCTTATTGCGACTGGGATCGTTACAAGGAATTCAAGGCGACCATGCATGAAGCCGCCTTCGAACTGATCGAAATTCCCCATGTCCGCCAATCCGGCAAGAATTCTGCCGACATCCGCATGGTGGTGGACGCGCTCGATCTTTGTTACACCAAAGCGCATGTGGACACCTTTGTGATTATCAGCGGAGATTCTGACTTTTCGCCGCTGGTTTCCAAGCTGCGCGAGAACAACAAGTACGTCATCGGCATCGGCGTGAAGGACTCAACGGCTAATTTGCTCAGCGCGAATTGCGACGAATTCATCTTCTATGACGATCTGGTGCGCGAACAGGAAGCGAAGCAAAAACGCGCCGAGAAGCAAACGCCCAGAAAAGCCGCCACCAGCAAGGCCAAGCCTTCCGCCGCCAGGAGCGAAGCGGACAAGCGTCAGGAAGCACTTGATTTTATTGTAGAAACGGTGGAAGCGTTGGTCGTGGAGCGGGGTTCTGACGAAAAAATATGGGGTTCGATGGTCAAGACCACCATGCAGCGCCGTAAGCCCGGATTCACCGAATCTTATTATGGCTACCGCTCGTTCAAGGATCTGGTCGAAGAGGCACAGCGGCAAAAATTGCTCACCGTGGTGCGAGACCAGAATTCCGGTCAATACACACTTTGCCTGCCGACATCGGACTGACAGGGGGGGTGATGGAAATTTACGTTTACTGGTTCTTGTTGGCGTTGATCCTGCTCGCGCTGGAAATGGCGACAGGCACGTTTTACCTGCTGATGGTCGCCATCGCGATGGCCTTGGGCGGTTTGGCTGCACTGCTGGGGGCTGGCATTGCGTGGCAATTGACGTTTAGCGCGCTGGCGGTGATCGCGGGTACGTTTATCTTGCGCAATTGCAAGCGCGGCAGCGAAGTCGCCGACGGCAATCTCGATGCCGGTCAACCGGTGCAGGTATTGGCGTGGCACGAAAACGGCTCGGCGCGGGTAGCCTATCGCGGCGCGGAGTGGGATGCCCAGCCCGAAATAGCCGACATGCCACACGAGGGAATGTTCTATATCAAGGCGGTACAGGGTTCCCGCCTGATTATTACGCATCACAAAGCCAAGCATCATTAAACCCGGGCATCATTAAACCCGGGCATCATCAAGCAAAAAACGTTAGGGAAAAAAATATGGAAATCTCACTGTTTATACTGGTTGCCGCCATTATTTTTATCGTCAAGGCGCTTAAGGTCGTGCCGCAGCAAAATTCATGGGTGATTGAACGGTTGGGGCGTTTTCATGCCGCACTGACACCCGGCTTGAATATCGTCATCCCTTTCGTTGATCGGGTTGCTTACAAACATATGCTCAAGGAAGTGCCGCTGGATGTACCCAGTCAGGTCTGCATTACCCGCGACAACACACAATTAACGGTGGACGGTATCCTGTATTTTCAGGTGACCGATCCCAGGCTTGCTTCCTACGGTACCAGCAATTACATCGTGGCGATTACCCAACTTGCCCAGACCACCTTGCGTTCGGTGATAGGCAAGATGGAACTGGACAAGACCTTTGAAGAGCGTGACGACATCAACCGCGCCGTGGTTGCCGCGCTGGATGAAGCCGCCACCAGTTGGGGGGTTAAGGTTTTACGATATGAAATCAAGGATTTGACACCGCCCAAGGAAATCCTCCATGCCATGCAGGCGCAGATCACTGCCGAACGCGAAAAGCGTGCCCTGATCGCCGCCTCGGAAGGTCGTAAACAGGAGCAGATCAATATCGCCACCGGCGAACGCGAAGCCTTCATCCAGCGTTCCGAGGGCGAAAAACAGGCGGCGATCAACACCGCCCAAGGGGAAGCCGAAGCCATCAAGGCCGTCGCCTCGGCAACCGCACAGGCGATCCAGCAAGTAGCCCTTGCCATCCAGTCGCCCGGCGGCATGGACGCGGTCAACCTCAAAGTCGCCGAAAAATATGTGGAAGCCTTCGGCAACGTTGCCAAGGCAGGCAATACACTGATTCTGCCGGGTAATCTGGCGGATATGGGCGGCATGGTCGCCACCGCGATGAGTATCGTCAAGGCGCAGAAGTAGGGGATTTACGATAGCCGA
>JAVHSF010000010.1:0-2242 GCA_036172035.1 Gallionella sp.
CCGGTCAGTTCCTTGTAACGCGCCTTCTCTGCATTGAAACGCGCCTCTATTTCCAGTCTGTCAGCATTTTGTTTGTCCAGATCAAGCTGCAAGTGCGTCATGAGTGATTGTGTTTCGGCTATGTCGTCATGCAGGGATGCGGGTACTTTCTGGCCAGCCTTGCTTCGCGCGCCGGCATCTTTTTGCAAGGCCAGCAAGCTGTCCCGAGCTATTTTGAGTCTGGCCTTGAGGCCGTTGATACGCGCATCAACCTGCTGGATGTTGCGGGTGCGGGATAGTTCGATTTCCTCGACGCTGCTGTAAGAGCTGGTCAAGGATTTGTCGTAACGTTTCTGGTCGCGAACTGCCGCCGCATCGGCATTGTTTTTAGCTGACTCGGCTTCCTTTATGCGACGTTCTTCGGGGGTCAAAACATCTTGCGATTTAATCACTGTCCCGGATTTGTTTAACGTCTGCCGGTCTTTGTTGGCGTATTCAGGCGGAACGGTCTCGCCATAATGCGTTTGCCCCTGGTCATCTACCCATTTGAACGTTTTTGCTCCGGCAGGCAACGCCAAGGAAGCAATAATAATCATTATAATCAACAAATTATATTTCATCATAGGTCGCTCCAAAAAGATCTCGATACGCCTTTACGGCGGTCAAATTCGCCGTAAATTCGGCTTCGCCCTGCAAGAATTCCAGCAAATCATTCAGCGTGGCTATCGCCACTACCGGAATGCCATAGTCCTGGCGCACTTCCTGTACGGCGGACAAGTCAGTCAGTCCGCGTTCCATTCGATCCAGTGCGATCACCACCGCACAGGGTTCTGCTCCTTCGGCGCGTATCAGCGCTATGGACTCGCGCACCGAAGTGCCAGCCGAGATGACATCGTCAATGATCAGTACCCTGCCCTGTAGTTTTGCGCCGACCGTCGTGCCGCCTTCACCGTGATCCTTGGCTTCCTTGCGATTGTAGCAATAAGGTACATTGCGACCTTGTTCGGCCAGGGCAATGGCCGTTCCAGTTGCCAGCGGAATGCCCTTGTAGGCGGGTCCGAACAGCATGTCGAATGGAATGCCGGAGGCCAGAATCGCTTGCGCATAAAACTGTGCGAGCTGGCGCATCGAAGCGCCGTCGTTGAACAGCCCGGCGTTGAAAAAATACGGCGATAACCGCCCTGCTTTGGTTTTGAATTCGCCAAAGCGCAGCACTTTCTGCTCAATGGCAAAACGGATAAAGTCGTGTCTGAACTTGAACATGGGAATCGCGCGGTGGGTTATGAAGTGGGTGTCCATTATAATGGACGGCCTCTATCATTGGAATTTTTCATGCGCATCGTATCCATCAATCTGAACGGCATTCGTTCCGCCAGCAGCAAGGGCTTTTACGCCTGGCTGGCACAACAGGATGCAGACATCATCTGCTTGCAGGAACTCAAGGCACAACAAGCCGACATGACCGGGCAAATGCTCAGTCCATCTGGCTATCACGGCTATTTCCACTATGCGGAAAAGAAGGGCTACAGCGGCGTGGGCATTTATTGTCGCGCCCAGCCGCAACAGGTCATCGTCGGTCTGGGGATAGCCGAATTTGATGCGGAAGGGCGTTACTTGTGCGCGGATTTTGCGGATTACAGCGTGGTCTCGCTGTATCTGCCGTCCGGTTCCAGCGGCGAGGAGCGGCAGGCGGTGAAGTTCAAATTCATGGCCGCGTTCCTGCCGCATCTCAAAGAACTGCGCGCCAGCGGACGGGAGGTGGTGGTGTGTGGCGACTGGAATATCGCGCACCGGGAAATAGACCTGAAAAACTGGCGCGGCAACAAGAAGAACTCCGGCTTCCTGCCCGAAGAGCGCGCCTGGCTTACCGAGCTGTTCGATGAGGTCGGCTTCGTGGACGTGTTCCGTAAGGTACACCCCGGGCTGGAAGCCTACACCTGGTGGTCAAATCGCGGCCAGGCATGGGCGAAAGATGTCGGCTGGCGGATTGATTATCAGATCGCCACGCCGGGAATCGCGGCGCGCGCGCAATCGGCCAGCATTTATAAGGAACAGCGCTTCTCCGACCATGCACCGCTGATCATGGATTACAGTGACTAATGAGAAACGTGTAGAGAGACTACACGCCTCTTCAATAACGGCATAACAGCTCAAACCGGATTTGACCCAAGCAAGTGATGTGGCTCGCCTATTGTCAGTCCTGATTAACTTTGTACCCAGGGCAGCCCGGCGGCGCGCCAGCCGCTGCCGGTGCTGCGATGCA
>JAVHSF010000011.1:0-10416 GCA_036172035.1 Gallionella sp.
CGCCTTCGCGGGAACGACAAAACCGAATAAATCAGTGCTTCCTTAGGCAATTTCGTCATCACCTGTTTGCAGTTTGTTTTCGGCCA
Organism: Gallionella sp.; assembly: GCA_036172035.1. Classification (GTDB taxonomy): domain Bacteria; phylum Pseudomonadota; class Gammaproteobacteria; order Burkholderiales; family Gallionellaceae; genus Gallionella. Next base: position 87 of record JAVHSF010000011.1, read on the forward strand.
GTTCCAGGTCTTCCGCCAGACCCAGCAAGAGCAATATGTCACCGCTTTGCAACACCGTTTCTTCGCTGGGCTGGGCACCTTGCACATTGTTGCGGCGCAAGGCGCGAACTTCGACATTCAGGTTACCCAGTTCCATTTCGCGCAAGCGTTTGCCGACAGCGGTCGAGTCTTTTTTGAGGCATACATTCAGAAAGCGCGGTTGCAGCTCGTCTTCTTCCTCTACTTTGTGCAGATAGCCGCTAAACAACGCGTAGCGGCGCGCGCGATTTTCCTGAACCCGGTGTATCACCCGCTTGATGGGGATGCCGGCCAGAAGCAGTGCCTGCGAGGCGAGCATGACGCTGCCCTCCACGACTTCGGCTACCACCTCGGAGGCTCCCGCACGCTTAAGGATTGCGGTATTGGTATCGTCATTGGCGCGCACCACGACCGGCAAGTCGGGCCGCAATTCGTTGACGTGGCGCAGGATGAGCAGGGTTGAGTGCTGGTCGGTGTAAGTGATCACCAGCACCTTGGCGCGCATCAAACCTGCCGCCATCAATACTTCGCGTTTCGCCGCATCGCCATACACGACACTCTCACCGGCGGCAGCGGCTTCCCGCACGCGACGCGGATCGAGGTCGAGCGCGATAAATTTTAGCTGTTCATCCGCCAGAATGTTGCCCAGCTTTTGTCCGCTGCGCCCGTAGCCGCACAGGATGATATGGCCTGTGTTAGCCATACTCTTGATGGCAATCTGGTGCATTTGCAGGGCGCGGTTGGTCCATTCTGCGGCAGAAAAGCGCCGTGCGATAGCTTCGCCGTATTGAATCAAAAAGGGAGCAGTCAACATGGACAACAGCATGGTGGCGAGGGTGATTTGCAGGGCGTTGCCTTGCAATAAATGCGCGCTTTCCGCCAGCGACAGTAGCACGAAGCCGAATTCGCCCGCTTGCGCCAGCCCTATGCCGCTGCGCAAGGCGATACCCCAATCTCCTTCCAGGGCGCGTGCCAGCAAGGTGACGATCAGCGCCTTGAACAGAATCAGCGCAAATAGTGCCAGCAACACCCAGCCCAGGTTGGCAAACAGGTTGCCGAGGTCGAGTTTCATGCCGATGGTGACGAAGAACAAGCCCAGCAATATGTCGCGGAATGGCTTGATGTCTTCTTCCACCTGATAGCGATATTCGGTTTCGGAAATCAACATGCCCGCCACGAATGCGCCCAGGGCGAGGGACAGCCCGGCGAATTCGGTCAGATAAGCCAGCCCCAGGGTGATGAGCAAGACGTTGAGGGTGAATAATTCAGACGATTTGCGGCTGGCGACGACATGAAACCAGCGGCGCATGATTTTTTGCCCGAACACCAGCAGGATCAGCAACACGACAGCGGCTTTGAGCAGCGCATAGCCCAGTGTGGCGGGCAGGTTGTCGGGCTGTGAAGCCAGCGCGGGAATGATAATCAGCAAAGGCACGACGGCCAAATCCTGAAACAGCAACACGCCCATGATCTGCTGGCCGTAGGGCAGCTTGAGTTCGGCGCGCTCGACCAGCATCTTGCTGACGATGGCGGTGGAAGACATCGCCAGTGTGCCGCCCAATGCCAGACCGACATGCCAGTTCAGGCCAAGCGGCCAGAGAACAGACATCACCAGCAGCGTGGTGGCGATTACCTGTGCGCTACCCAGGCCAAACACCGTGCGCTTCATGGTATTCAGTCGCGTCAGGCTGAATTCCAGCCCGATGCTGAACATCAGGAATACCACACCGAACTCGGCAAGATGGCGCGTGCCGGAAGTGTCTGGTATCCAGCCAAAGGCGTGCGGCCCGATCAGGATACCGACCGAAATATAACCCAGCATCACCGGCAAACGCAGGATGCGGCAAACCACGACCACCAGTACGGCGGTAGCCAGCAGAACGAGTACGAGAGAAAGCGGGTTGTCCATCGTTGCTTCGGTGAGTGAAATTGCCTGGATGATAATCCTGGAAACGGCAGTTGACCGCTCCAGTGCTTAGCCTGGCGAATGATTTTAACGGTAATTTTGAGATGATCAGGTTCACCGCATTGCTGCGGGCTGAATGGCGCGATTGATGCATCGCTGGACTGCGTTGTAACTCCCCCATAATGGAACGAGCCTGCCCGCAGAGTGCAGGCGTGGCGGTAAAGCCATTAAAGCGGCGACAGCCACGCGCTCGTTACGCCTTGCCCAACTTGTAAAAACCGCACACCCCAACCCCTCCAACTGCCGTTTTCAGGATAATGCCTTAGTCAGACCCGGTTTGCAAAATTAAAATTTATGGAGAGTTTTATGTGTCTTTTGGCGGGGTTTAAGGCTGTAACAAGTGAAACTCGATGAAATAAAAATAATAGCTCGTTGCGAACGGCTGGCATCCACCAAACACCTTGCTATAATGCGCCGCATGAAGAAATCTCTCTCCGTTGCGCCGCGCGCACTTGAACTTGGCCGCCAGGTTCTGGATATTGAAGCTGCCGCCGTGCGAGCGCTCAGCACTCGTCTGGATGATACTTTTGTACATGCGCTGGATTTGATCCTGCAATGCGAAGGCCGGGTTATCGTCAGCGGCATGGGCAAGTCGGGGCATATTGCCCGCAAGATTGCCGCGACCATGTCCAGCACCGGTACGCCCGCTTATTTTGTGCATCCTGGCGAAGCCAGCCACGGCGACCTGGGCATGGTGGCGGGCGAGGATGTGTTCATCGCCTTGTCTTATTCCGGCGAAAGCCAGGAACTGATGGCGATTGCGCCTATCATCAAGCGACTGGGCGCGAAGCTGATCAGCATGACGGGCAACCCCAATTCCAGCCTGGCGAAGGTGTCCGATGTGCATCTGAACGCAGTGGTGGACAAGGAGGCCTGTCCGATGGGGCTGGCACCGACCGCCAGCACGACGGCATCTTTGGCGCTGGGCGACGCGCTGGCGGTGGCGTTGCTCGATGCGAAGGGTTTTAATGCGGAGAATTTTGCCCGATCGCATCCCGGCGGTAGTCTGGGGCGGCGTTTGCTGACTTTGGTTGGCGATTTGATGCGTATTGGTGAGCATATACCCAAGGTGCGCGAAGACGCGATGTTGGGTGCCGCGCTGATGGAGATGTCGCGCAAAGGCGTGGGGATGACCGCGATTGTGGATGAAAAGGATACCGTGCTGGGTATTTATACCGACGGTGATTTGCGCCGCACGCTGGAAAAGAGGCTGGATTTCAGCACCACGCCGGTGTGCAGCGTAATGTCCGCCAACCCGCATTGTATCGGTTCCGACAGTTTGGCCGCCGAGGCGGTGCAGTTGATGGAGCAATACAACATCAATCAGATGTTGGTCGTCAATGAGCGGCATCAACTGGTGGGTGCTTTGAATATGCACGATTTGCTGCACGCCAAAGTCATTTAAGCCGTGAATTTTCAAATAATAAACGATTAACGTTTTTCAGGAGAAGGCTATGTTTTTGAGTCGCGTTAAATTGATTCGCGTGGTTGCCTTTGATGTGGATGGGGTCATGACGGATGGTGGCTTGTATCTGTCTGATTCGGGTGAGGAATTCAAGCGATTCAATTCGCTGGATGGACATGGCATCAAGATGTTGCGCGCCAGCGGAGTGGAGGTTGCCATTATTACCGGGCGCACTTCGACATGTGTCACCAAGCGCGCGGAAAATCTGGGCATTACGCACGTTTATCAGGGGGTAGAGAGAAAGCTCGACGCGATGGTTGATTTGCTCAATAAACTCGACTTGTCGCGCGATTGCGCCGCTTATATGGGCGACGATGTGGTGGATTTGTGTGTGATGCGCCACGTTGGCCTGTCCATCAGCGTACCTGAATCTCCACAACTGGTGCGCGAGCATTCCAATTATGTGACCCGCCGCAGCGGCGGACATGGCGCAGTGCGCGAGGCTTGTGAGCTGATTATGTCGGTACAGGGGACGCTCCAGGCGCAACTGGCTCCCTATCTGGAATGATTCGCCCAGGATGATTCGGACGATTCGCCCAAATGATTCGTAAGTCGCGTTGGCGTTACTGGCTGCCCTTGTTGCCTCTGATAGCGCTGCTGGCCTTCGTTTACTGGCTGGATTCGCAAGTCCGGCAGGAGGGGGCGGCAGCCACTAATCGGCATCATGATCCTGATGTGATCGTGGATAATTTTCATGCCACGACCATGGACGATCAGGGCGTGCCGCGCCTCTTTATGCACGCCAGGCAGTTGCGCCATTTTCCCGATAACGACAGCACGGAACTCGACATGCCGCATTTGATCCTGCGCAGTGCCGAGCGGCCTGATGTGCTGATGAGTGCGCAACGCGGTGAAGTTTCCAGCCAGGGCGATGTCGTGATCATGCGCGACGATGTCAAGGTGGATCAGAAAGCAAGCGCGAGTTTGGCGGCACTCGCCATGCGTAGCGAATATCTGCGTGTTTTGCCGAACCGCGATCTGGCCGATACTGATCGGGCCGTCACGATTCTAAATAAAGGAAATACCGTGCATGCGATTGGCCTCGAAATGGACAATAACGTACACACGCTCAAGTTGTTATCACATGTCAGAAGCGAACATTTACCCTATGCAAAATAAACTGTTGTTAACGCTGCTCCTATTGCTTTGCGCGCCGTCCAGCCACGCTGAACGCGCCGATCGCGAGCAGCCCGTCAATATCGAAGCCGATCAGGTGCTGATAGACAATGCCAGACAAACCAGTACCTTTGAGGGGAAGGTGCAAATGACCCAGGGTACGATGGTGATACGCGGCGACAAGGTTGTCGTGGTGCAGGACAAGGAGGGTTTCCAGCATGGCACGGCTTATGGACACACTGCCAGTTTCAGGCAAAAGCGTGAGGGGCTAAACGAATATGTGGAAGGGTATGCCGAACGCATCGAATATGATATGCGTTCCGACATCGTTGATTTTTATGTGCAGGCACGGGTCAAGCGTTCGCAGGATGATGTGCGTGGCGAACACATTACCTATAACGCCAGGACTGAAATTTTTCAGGCAGACGGTGGTAAGTCAACCCCCGGCATCACTGCGCCCTCGCGCGTTCATGCGGTGTTGCACCCGAAGCCTAAAACGGCTGATAAGGTGATGAACGATGCGCCAGTGTCGGAATCGGGAAATAACATACCGGCAGTGAAGCGAAAATGAGCGAATTGCGTGCTGTTGCCCTGAAGAAAAGTTACGGTTTGAATACCGTGGTGCATGACGCTTCGTTATCGGTTCAAAGCGGTGAAGTGGTTGGTTTGCTGGGCCCCAATGGGGCGGGGAAAACCACCTCTTTTTACATGATAGTCGGGCTGATTGCGGCAGATGGTGGAAAAATACTGATTGATGATCAGGATATTACGCACTTTCCGATACATCGCCGCGCACGTCTGGGGCTGGGTTATCTGCCTCAGGAGGCTTCGATTTTCAGACGCATGACCGTGGCGCAAAACATCCGGGCGGTACTGGAATTGCAGGAATTGTCCGAGACTGATATTCGAGCCAGGCTGGAAGAGTTACTGGAAGATTTGCATATCCGGCCTATCCGCAATAATCCGGCAATCAGCCTGTCGGGGGGGGAGCGTCGCCGGGTTGAAATCGCCCGCGCGCTGGCAACCGATCCGCGCTTCATTTTGCTTGACGAGCCATTCGCGGGCGTTGATCCCATCGCCGTGCTGGATATTCAGAAAATCGTCGGTTTCCTCAAGCAGCGCAATATCGGCGTGCTGATTACCGATCATAACGTGCGTGAAACCCTGGGGATTTGTGATCGAGCCTACATCATTAACGCGGGTGCGGTGATGGCGGAAGGCAAGCCGGATGAAATCATCTACAATGAAGGGGTGAGAAAGGTTTATCTGGGCGAACACTTCAAACTTTAACGTGACGATGGATGCCCTGAAAAAACTTTTCAGGTATTACCTTAAGCAATGAAAGCATCCCTACAACTTCATATGTCCCAGCAACTGGCGCTTACGCCCCAGTTGCAGCAGTCTATTCGATTGCTACAGCTTTCCACACAGGAGATGGAACAGGAAGTGGCGCGTATGCTCGATGAAAATCCCATGTTGGAATTAACCGCCGGGTTCAAGGACTATCCAGTTGACTCGCGTGCCAGCGCAAGCACGGCAAGTGACGATTCTCCCGTGGGTGACGGCGAAGAGGGCGGCGGCATGGAATCTATCGAATGGGAGAGCAATGGTGCTGCTGCCGTCGGCGGTGATGACGAAAATCATGCCTATCCTGAACAGGCGGCGAAACGGGTCAGTATGCGCGAGTATTTGCACAGTCAACTGGCAGTCAGTCAGTTGGCTCTCAAGGATAAACAGGTCGTCGGAATGTTAATTGATGCGCTGGACGATAAGGGCTACCTGGAACTGGAGCTGGCGGAGTTATGCGAGTTGTTGCCAGCAGAGCTTGCCATTAGTCTGGATGATCTCGAAACGGCCTTGGTGCAATTGCAATACCTCGATGAGCCGGGCATTGGCGCGCGCGATTTGGGTGAATGTCTGGCACTGCAACTCAAGGCATTGCCTGACGATACGCCGCATCGCGAGCTGGCAATCTGCCTGGTGACCCGCCATCTGGATCTGGTCGCTGCACATGATTACGCGCGCATCAGGAAAATGCTGCGTTGTTCTGAGGAACAATTGCGTGCCGCGCAACAGTTGATAGCCGGGCTGAACCCCAGACCTGCTGCCGAGTTTGATAACACGGTCGCCGACTATGTCATTCCTGATGTGATTGTCGAACGGCGCGAGGCTGGATGGCGCGTACGATTGAATCCCGATGCGATGCCCAGGGTGTGTGTCAACCAGATGTATGCGAGCATACTACAGCAGCGCGATGACAGAACAGGTTCGCCGTTGGCGGCACAATTGCAGGAGGCGAGTTGGTTCGTTAAAAGCCTGCAGCAACGGTTTGAAACTATTTTACGGGTTGCGCAGGTGATCGTGGAACGGCAAACTGCTTTCCTGGAACACGGTGAAATTGGTATGCGCCCATTGATATTGCGAGAAATTGCCGATGCTCTGGAGTTACATGAATCAACGGTATCGCGTAGCACCACGCAAAAGTTTATGCGTACGCCGCGCGGAATTTATGAATTTAAGCATTTCTTTGGCAGCGGTTTAATCACCGAAAGTGGCGGAGCCTGTTCTTCGGCAGCAATACGCGAATTGCTCAGGCAATTGGTGGCTGGTGAAGATACCTGTAAACCCCTTACGGATGGCCGCATGTCAGAAATCTTGGCGCAACAGGGTATAGTAGTCGCCCGACGCACCATAGCAAAGTATCGGGAAGCATTGCATATCCTCCCGGTGAATCTCCGTAAAACACTCTAAATATAAGGAGCTCAGAATGAACATTCAGCTAACCGGACATCACCTAGAAATCACGCCTGCCATTCGTGAATATACGACCAGCAAATTAAATAAAATCAAACGCCATTTCGATGGTGTCATGGACATCGCCGTCATCATTTCGGTAGATAAATTAGTCCAAAAAGCCGAGGCGACCGTACACATCAGCGGGAAAAATGTTTTCGTCGAATCCGAAGACGAGAATTTGTACGCGGCGATTGATGCTCTGGTGGATAAACTGGATCGTCAAGTGATGAAACACAAGGGCAAACTGTCCGCACAACGCCATGATGAAACAATCGGTGGCGTTGCAACAGAACAGGAATAATAACCCTTTCGGGGCGGCAGCAATGCCGCCCTGTGTGCTTAAGGCAAGACAACAATGAACCTGATCAGCAAAATTCTTACACCCGACAATGTTCTGATTGATGGCGAGTCAACCAGCAAAAAACGTGTTTTCGAGCGCGTCGCTATGCTGTTTGAAAACCATGAACAAATCGCTCATAACCAGGTGTTTGATAGTCTTTTCGCGCGAGAGAAACTGGGTTCAACGGGACTCGGTCAAGGTGTGGCGATCCCGCATGGACGCATTCCCAAGCTGGATAGCGCGCGAGCGGCGTTTGTTAAAACCACCCATCCGATACCCTTCGATGCGCCCGACGGGCAGCCTGTTACGCTGATTTTTGTGTTGCTCGTGCCTGATCTGGCGACCGATTTGCATTTGCAGTTACTCGGTGAATTGGCGCAGATGTTCAGCGATAGCCAATTCCGCAACCGTTTGCTGGAGTGTGAAGACTGCTCCAGTATTCACCAGCTTTTTTATGACTGGGGTACGCTGGCATGAGCCAGGTAAACATCCGGCAATTGTTTGAAGATAAACGCGCACGGCTGGAACTTAGTCGGGTGGCCGGAACGGATGGTGTTGATCACAATATAGACAGTGATGCGGTAGAAGCCTCGAACCGCGAGGTGGTTGGGCATCTCAACCTGATCCACCCCAACTGGGTGCAGGTGCTGGGCAACACTGAAATTGACTATTTGCTCGCTTTGAGTCAGGCTGAGCGAATTAAAGTATTTGATTCTATTGAACAAAGTGGTACGTCCTGCCTGATTGTGGCGGGGGGTGCCGATATTCCGTCCGAATTGATTCGCTTCGCTAATCAGTCCAGTATTCCCCTTTTTTCATCGCCCAAACCCAGCGTCCATTTGATGTGGCTGATACGCCACTATCTGGCCAAGGAACTGGCCGACAGCACCACGCGACATGGTGTATTTCTCGATGTGCTGGGGGTGGGCGTGATGATTGCGGGCGAGAGTGCGGTCGGCAAGAGCGAGCTGGGTTTGGAACTCATCACACGCGGCAGCGGGCTGGTGGCGGACGATGTGGTTGAACTGCACCGGATTACGCCCGACACGCTGGAAGGTCGTTGCCCGGATTTGCTGCGCGACTTTCTGGAGGTGCGCGGACTGGGAATGTTGAATATCCGCACCATGTTCGGCGAAACGGCGGTGCGCCGCAAAAAGAGCCTCAAGCTTATCGTGCATTTGCATCGGGCGCACGATGCCGATTTATCGCTAATGGAACGTCTGCCGCTGGTGGCGACCCATCAGGAAATTCTCGGAGTGAAGATCAATGCTGTTACCATTCCCGTGGTGGCGGGGCGCAATCTGGCCGTGCTGGTGGAAGCGGCGGCGCGTAATTTCGTGTTACAGCAGCGCGGCATAGACACGATGCAGGAATTTATTACGCGGCAGGATCAAATGATGGTCGGCGACTGATATGCAATTATTCCTTTTGAGTGGTTTGTCAGGTTCTGGCAAGAGCGTCGCGCTTAAGGTGCTGGAAGATAGCGGCTTCTATTGCGTGGACAACCTCCCCGCCGAAATTTTGACCCGGTTGACGGATTATTTGCTGTTGGCCGGTTATGACAAAATGGCCGTCAGTATTGATGTGCGCAGTGCCAACAGCGTGCAGAAATTGCCGGATATTTTGCTGCAACTGATGCAAAAAGATATGGCGGTACATTTGTTGTTTTTGGATGCCAAGACCGATACTCTGGTGAAACGTTTCTCGGAAACCCGCCGTATGCATCCGCTTAGCGATGGCGTGCGCACCCTGACTGAATGCGTGCTTAAGGAGCGCGAATTGCTCGCCGAAATCAGCCGCATCGGCCATCACATAGATACGAGCGAACTCAAAACCAATGCGCTCAGCACCTGGATCAAGCAGTTCATCCAGCTGGATCGTGCGCGTATGACCTTGCTGTTCGAGTCTTTCGGCTTCAAACACGGTATCCCGCTGGATGCGGATTTTGTGTTTGATGTGCGCTGCCTGCCCAATCCATACTATTCCATGGAATTGCGCCCACTAACGGGAAAAGACGCGCCAGTCATGGAGTTCCTGGATAATTCTGTTGAGACCCAGGAGATGTTCAGGGATATACAGCAGTTCGTGACACGCTGGTTGCCGCACTTTATCGCCGACAGTCGCAGCTATCTTACCGTGGCGATCGGTTGCACCGGCGGGCAGCACCGATCGGTGTATCTCAGCGAAAAACTCAGCCAGCATTTTCAAGCGCAGCAACAAGTCCTGTTGCGCCACCGCGAACTTGCATGAGGCAGATTGCGATGCTGCGACACGTCAAGCCTGGCGATTGGCTGACGCTGCTGCTGGGGGCGGTCTGCGTGATGCTGCTCACGTTCAAGCTGTGGAGTGGCGAACTGGCCGACAAGGCGATCATCCGTAGCGGCGGAAAAATATTTCAAACCGTGCCGCTCTCGCATAACCAACAAATCGAGGTACCTGGCCCGCTGGGCATCAGTATTATCTCCATCCTGAACCGTAAAGCCCGAATCGCCTCCGACCCTGGTCCGCGCCAATACTGCGTGCGTCAGGGCTGGTTGCAACAAGCTGGCGAGATTGCCTTGTGCCTGCCCAACCAGGTGAGCGTCGAACTGGTCGGTAGCCGTAAACGTTATGACAGCCTCAATTATTA
>JAVHSF010000012.1:0-2221 GCA_036172035.1 Gallionella sp.
CTAACCACCACGGAAAGAAAGATACAAGGCTGGTGGTGAGCTTGCGAACCCCAGCTAGCAAGTTGCTGGGGTTCGTGCCTCACCACCGCCTTCAGCCTACATTTCGGCGTTACATAACGCCAAGGAGCACTAAAAATGACGCAAGAAATCAGTATCGAAGTCCTGTTGGAAAAATACGCGGAAGCGGATGAGAAGTCGGTGCAGGATGTGCGTCGCCGCGTGGCGCGCGGTCTGGCACAGGCGGAAAAACCAGAACAACGAGCGAAGTGGGAAGAGGCGTTCTTCCTCGCGCAGGAGAATGGTTTCGTGCCCGCAGGTCGCATCAACTCTGCGGCGGGTCTCAAGATACAAGCCACGCTCATCAACTGTTTCGTGCAACCGGTCGGTGATGCCATCTCTGGCACCGTCGATGGCAAGCCCGGCATTTACGACGCGCTGCAACAAGCCGCCGAGACCATGCGTCGCGGTGGCGGAGTCGGCTACGACTTCTCCAGCATCCGCCCCGAAGGCGCACATGTGAAAGGTACTAACTCCCGCGCCAGCGGCCCCATCTCTTACATGCGCGTGTTCGACCGTTCTTGTGAGACAGTGGAATCCGCCGGTGCGCGGCGCGGTGCACAGATGGGCGTGCTGCGTTGCGACCATCCCGACATCGAGAAATTCATCAGCGCCAAGGACAAAGGCGACCTACGCAACTTCAATATCTCGGTCGGTGTCACCGATGCGTTGATGCAAGCCGTGGAAGCCGACAACGAATTCGAGCTGGTACACAGTGCCAAACCTGCCGATGCGCTCTTGGCCGAGGGCGCGACACAACGCGCCGATGGCAAGTGGGTGTATCGCAAAGTGCGCGCCACCGACCTGTGGAAGCAGATCATCGAAAGCACCTACGACCACGCCGAACCGGGCGTGCTGTTCATCGACCTGATGAACCGCGACAACAACCTGTCGTATTGTGAAGTGATCGAGGCGACGAATCCATGTGTCACTGCTGACACATGGGTGATGACTGAACAAGGCGCACGCCAAGTCAGCGCATTGATCGGGCAACCATTCAATGCGATAGTCGATGGCAAACCCTACGCCACCGAATCGAAAGGTTTCTTTTTCACGGGCACAAAACCCGTCCTGCGTTTGAATACGACTGAAGGCCACGCACTGCGCCTCACCGCAGACCATCAGGTGCTGCGTGTTTCCAAAATGACACGTCACGTGCGCGAAACGGAATGGGTCAAGGCAGGCGAACTCAAAGCCAACGACCAGATCATCTTGAATGACCATCGTGCTCTGGCAACGTGGAACGGCATGCACAGCGAAGCCGAAGGTTATTTGATCGGGCTACTCATCGGCGATGGCACACTCAAGAATGACAAAGCCGTGTTGAGCGTGTGGGATGTGAGTGCGCTGAAAGTTGCGAATGGAGATGACATTCAACTCGGCGCAGGCATCGCCAGTGTGATGCGCGCTGCCGAGCAAGCGGCACGCACCCTGTCCCACCGTGCTGATTTCAACGGCTGGCAAAAACCCATCGAGGGGCGCGGTGAGTTCCGATTGGCGACGGGCGCATTGCGCACGCTGGCGTTGGAGTTGGGCATGACTCCCGGCAACAAACGCTTCATGCCCGCTATCGAGCAAGCCTCCTCCGATTTCTATCGCGGCGTATTGCGCGGCATGTTCGATGCCGATGGTTCGGTGCAAGGTGCACAGGACAAAGGCATCAGCGTTCGTCTGACACAGATCGACCTCGGTAATCTTCAAGCGGTTCAGCGCATGCTGCAACGCTTGGGCATCATCGCTACGATCTACAAAGATCGTCGTCCTGCTGGTGCAAAGACACTTCCCGATGGCAAAGGCGGTAACAAAGAATACGACTGCCAAGCCCTGCACGAACTCATCATCAGTGGTGAGAACATCGGACGTTTCGCTTCGTTGATCGGTTTTGCTGACAGCGACAAGATGGACAAGTTGAATAGCCTACTCGCCGATTACCAGCGCAAGCCGAATGCGGAGCGTTTCGTCGCCACCGTGCAATCGCTGGAAGAGGATGGAGTGGAAGATGTGTATGACGTGACCGTAGCCGATGTGCACGCCTTCGATGCCAACGGCTTGTATGTTCACAACTGCGCCGAGCAACCGCTTCCGCCCTACGGCTGCTGTTGCCTTGGTTCTATCGACTTGTCGCGCATGGTGAAGAACCCGTTCTCCAACCACGCGGGTTTCG
>JAVHSF010000013.1:0-10302 GCA_036172035.1 Gallionella sp.
TCCTGTTGCCCAGTTGTTTCTTGGTCAATGGTTTCTTGCCGCGATGGCGGGGCATGGGTTTGATTTCAATTTTGTGCAGGTCAGGATTGGGCAGATAAACCACCAGAATTTTGCCGATATGTTGCACCGATGCGGCATTGAGTTGTGTACAAATCTCGGCGAGGATCGCTTCACGTTGTTCGCGTTCTGCCATAACGCGAATTTTAATCAGCTCATGGAGCTTTAACGTTTGGGCAATTTCTTTTAATACGGATTCGGTCAGGCCTGCATTGCCTATCATCACCGTTGGTTTTAACTGGTGGGCACGGGCTTTCAGGGTGAGACGTTCTGCTACGGTAAGGTCTAACATCATCAATTCTCAATATTTTTCTAAGGCGCGGATTCTAAACGATGAAGGCTTCCAAAACCAGTAAACAATGGATGCGTGAGCATATAAATGATCCTTTTGTGCAGCTCGCCCAAAAAGAAGGCTATCGTTCGCGTGCCGCTTACAAACTGTTAGAGATAGATGACAGGGATCATCTGTTCAAACCGGGCATGGTGGTGGTTGATCTGGGCGCAACCCCCGGTGGCTGGTGTCAGGTGGCGGCAAAAAAATTGGGGCAGGACGGAAAAATCATTGCGCTGGATCTGTTGCCGCTGGATCCGTTGCGCGGAGTGGAGTTCATTCAGGGCGATTTCCGTGAAGAGTCGGTATTGAAGAAACTGCAAGCGAGCCTGCAGGGCAAATCGGTAGGGCTTGTAATTTCGGATATGGCCCCCAACTTTAGCGGCGTTGGCTCGGTTGATCAGGATAGGTCCATGTACCTCGCGGAGTTGGCTATGGAATTCGCGCTCGAACATTTGAGTCCTGACGGCAGTTTTCTGGTTAAAGTCTTTCAGGGTGCAGGTTTTGAGGATTACATGAAACTGATGCGGAGTAGTTTTCGCAAGGCTGTGGCGCGTAAACCCAAGGCTTCGCGCAACCGCAGCAGCGAAGTCTATCTATTGGGAACCGGGATGCTTGAGTAATCGGCTAATACATAGTCTAATGTCGCACTTCGGTAGCCTTGATGTGCGTAATAGGGAATTATCTTGAACAATTTTAAAAGTATTGCAATTTGGGTGGTTGTTGCCCTGGTGCTGATGACAGTTTTTAACCAGCTCAATTCACGTCAGCAGCAGACTGCGCAGGCACATCTCGATTATTCGCAATTTCTCGAAGAAGCTCGCAACGGGCATATCAGTAAAGTCGTTATCGAAGGCAGGAATCTGACGGGGACATCTACCGATGGTAAGCGTATCAGCACTTTCGCGCCCAGCAACGATATTTGGATGGTCTCTGATCTGCTGAAAAATGGCGTGAGCATTGAGGCCAAGCCGGAAGAAGGGGAATCCTTTCTGATGAGTATTTTCGTCTCCTGGTTTCCGATGATCCTGTTGATCGGGGTATGGATTTTTTTCATGCGACAAATGCAGGGTGGCGGCAAGGGTGGTGCGTTTTCGTTTGGCAAGAGCAAGGCAAAATTGCTCGATGAAAACAAGGAACGCGTGACCTTTGCCGATGTGGCAGGTTGCGACGAAGCCAAGGAAGAAGTGACCGAACTGGTAGATTTTCTGCGTGACCCAACCAAGTTTCAGAATTTGGGTGGACGGATTCCGCGCGGCGTGCTGCTGGTGGGTAGTCCGGGTACGGGCAAGACGTTGCTGGCCAAGGCGATTGCAGGTGAAGCCAAGGTGCCGTTCTTTTCGATTTCCGGATCGGATTTTGTGGAAATGTTCGTCGGTGTCGGTGCGGCGCGTGTGCGTGACATGTTTGAACAGGCCAAGAAGAGTGCACCTTGCATTATTTTTATTGATGAAATTGATGCGGTCGGTCGTCAGCGCGGTGCAGGACTGGGCGGTGGTAACGATGAACGCGAACAGACTCTGAATGCCTTGCTGGTTGAAATGGACGGTTTTGAGGGCGCAAGCGGCGTGATCGTGATCGCTGCGACCAATCGTCCTGACGTACTGGATGCCGCCTTGCTGCGTCCGGGGCGTTTCGACCGTCAGGTCGTTGTGCCTTTGCCGGATATTCGTGGTCGCGAACAAATACTTCAGGTACATATGCGCAAAGTACCCTGTTCGCCGGACGTGGATGCCAATGTGCTGGCGCGCGGTACGCCGGGAATGTCGGGTGCCGATCTCGCCAATCTGGTCAATGAGGCCGCGTTGTTCGCGGCGCGGCGCGGCAAGCGTTTTGTGGAAATGGATGACTTCGAGGCGGCCAAGGACAAGATATTCATGGGTGCGGAACGTCGTTCCATGGTGATGCCGGAAGAAGAGCGGCGCAATACGGCTTACCACGAGTCTGGTCACGCTCTGGTAGCCAAACTGATGCCCAAGACGGATCCCGTGCATAAGGTCACCATTATTCCGCGTGGCCGCGCGCTGGGGTTGACCATGCAATTGCCGTCCGAAGACCGCTACAGTATGGACAAGGAGCGCATTCTTTCTACTATCGCGGTACTGTTTGGTGGCCGCATCGCGGAAGAAATTTTCATGCATCAGATGACTACCGGTGCCTCCAACGACTTTGAGCGCGCCACCGATATGGCGCGCAAGATGGTCACGCAGTGGGGGATGTCAGAGGCATTGGGTATCATGGTGTACGGTGAAAACGAGGGCGAGGTTTTTTTGGGTCGCTCCGTGACGACGCACAAGAATATTTCCGAAGCGACCATGCAGAAGGTGGATAACGAAATTCGTCGCATCATAGACCAGCAATATGCGTTGGCGCGCAATCTTATCGAAACGCACCGCGACAAGATTGAGGCGATGACCAAGGCCTTGCTGGAATGGGAAACGATAGATGCCGATCAAATCAACGACATCATGGCCGGCAACCTTCCGCGTCCACCCAAACCAAGCAAGGCTGTTGAACCCCCTGCGTCCCCCACCGATCAAGGTCCTACCGCACCTGCGGCAAGTATGCCAGCAGCGCCCGTTGCGGGTAGCACGCCTACCGAACCGGCTAAAGAAAGCTAATTTAGGATAAAGGATCGGGGGTCGGGTAAAGCTCGACTCCTCGCTCCTCCTCGCTCCTGATGCTTATCTGCGGTCACTTTCAATTCGATCTTGTCACTCCGCTGGTGATGGGTATCGTCAATGTTACGCCCGACTCCTTTTCTGATGGCGGCTTGCATCGTCGGCGCGATGCCGCACTGGCTCATGCCATGCAGTTGCTGGAAGAAGGCGCGGACATCATAGACATCGGTGGGGAGTCCACTCGTCCCGGTGCGCAGCCTGTCAGCATTCAAGAAGAGCTGGACAGGGTGTTGCCGCTCATCGAAGCCCTGCATGACGTACCCGTTCCGCTTTCGTTGGATAGCTTCAAGCCTGAAGTGATGCGTGCTGCTATCGCTGCCGGTGTGCAAATGGTCAATGACATCAATGCGTTGCAGGATGTTGCGGCGATGCGGGTGGTTGCCGGCAGCAATGTCGCGGTGTGTTTGATGCATAAACAGGGCAATCCGCAAACCATGCAGTTGCAACCCGATTATCGCGATGTGTTGACTGAAGTCGGCGAATTTCTGCGCGCGCGCATCGTGGCGGCGGAATCGGCCGGTATTGATCGGCAGCGTATCGTTATTGATCCGGGGTTCGGGTTTGGCAAAACACTGGAACACAATGTCACGCTGTTGCGTGAATTAAAGAAATTGACTGAATTGGGTGTACCCGTGCTGGCGGGCTTGTCGCGCAAAGCCATGCTCGGTGCGCTGACGGGAAGCAGTGTCGGACAGCGCCTGCCGGCCAGCGTGGCTGCGGCATTGATCGCCGTGCAGCGCGGGGCAAAAATAGTGCGCGTGCATGACGTTCGGGCGACAGTGGATGCATTAAAAATTTGGAATGCAATGAGCGGAGATAGGTAATGACTAAAAAATATTTTGGCACCGATGGCATACGCGGCCGTGTAGGTAAGTTTCCGATTACCCCCCAGTTTGTGATGAATCTGGGCTATGCCGCCGGCAAGGTGCTGGCCAATCTGGAACATACCGCAGGCGAGCATCCGGCGGTGCTGATAGGCAAGGACACGCGCATCTCCGGCTATATGCTGGAGTCTGCCTTGCAAGCCGGATTAATTGCCGCAGGAGTGGATGTGTATCTGGCAGGACCCGTTCCAACGCCTGCCGTAGCTTATTTGACACGCACGCTGCGTTTGCAGGCAGGTATCGTGATTTCTGCCTCACATAATCCGTTCGAGGATAACGGTATCAAGTTCTTTTCTGCCAGCGGGACAAAATTGCCGGATGAGATCGAACATGCCATCGAAGCCGGTCTGGAAGCAGAGATAAAAATCGAATCCTCGGGGAAGCTCGGCAAGGCCAAACGTTTGGATGATGCGTCGGGTCGTTATATCGAATTTTGCAAAAGCACTTTCCCGTCCGCGATGAATCTGCGCGGCATGAAGATTGTTGTGGATTGTGCGCATGGCGCAACCTACAACATCGCCTCGCATGTGTTTCATGAGCTGGGTGCTGAAGTCGTGGCGATCGGCGCGCAACCAGACGGAATAAACATCAATGCCGGTTACGGTGCAACGTCTCCGGCCAATCTGCAAAAAGCGGTGGTCGAGCATCAGGCGGATGTCGGCATCGCGCTGGATGGCGATGGCGACCGGTTGATTATGGTAGACAGCGTCGGCAAATTGTACGATGGCGACCAGTTGCTGTTCATTATCGCCAGGCATCGCCAGCAACAGGGCAGATTGCATGGCGGGGTAGTGGGTACGCTGATGACCAATCTGGCCTTTGAGCACGCCATGCGGCGTTTGAGTATTCCTTTTATGCGCGCCAAAGTGGGCGACCGCTATGTCATGGAATTGCTGCAACAGCAGGGTTGGCAGATTGGCGGGGAGAATTCCGGTCACCTCATCTGTTTGGATAAACACAGTACGGGTGATGGCATTGTTTCGGCTCTGGAAGTCTTGCACGCGCTGCACACCCGTCATTTGAGCCTGGCCGAAATGTCGCAAGATTTGCAGCTTTATCCGCAAGTGCTGATCAATGTGCGCGTGCAGGGTGCTGCCAGGCTGAAAGATAACGCCGAGATCAATGCGGCAGTACTCGAAGCCGAACGCGCCCTGGATGGCAAGGGGCGTGTGCTGCTGCGCCCTTCTGGCACGGAACCGTTGTTGCGCGTGATGGTGGAAGGTGAAGATGATGCGTTAGTGCAGCGCTGCGCGGAAAAAATTGCCGCCGTGGTACGCGCTGTTGCATCCGCATAATTTGTCTGGTCGGTGCGTCAGGATCATCCCATGCCGCTGAATAAAAAGCCCTCTTATAACGAAGGGAGCTTTTTATTGCGAATGACTATGCGTTAACTTCTTCCTCCTCAAATTCCAGCACAACCTTGCCCTCCCTCACATCCACCGTGATTTTGCCGCCGTTGGCGAGTTTGCCGAACAGCAGTTCGTCGGCAAGTGCGCTGCGGATGGTGTCTTGTATCAACCTTGCCATCGGACGTGCGCCCATGAGCGGGTCGAAGCCATTTTCCGCCAGGTAATGCTTGAGTGCATCGGTGAACCGTGCGTCCACTTTTTTGTCGTGTAATTGCGCTTCCAGTTGCATCAGGAATTTGTCCACCACGCGCAGGATGACAGGTTTGTCCAGCTGCGCGAAGGAGACGATGGCATCCAGGCGATTGCGGAATTCGGGCGTGAACAAACGCTTGATGTCGGCCATTTCGTCGCCGACGGCAGCCGTCCTGGTGAAGCCCATGCTGTTCTTGTTGAGTGTTTCAGCGCCGGCATTGGTGGTCATGATGACCACGACGTTGCGGAAGTCGGCACGGCGTCCGTTATTGTCGGTGAGCGTGCCGTGATCCATTACTTGCAGCAGGATATTGAAGATGTCCGGGTGTGCTTTTTCTATCTCGTCCAGTAGCAGCACGCAGTGCGGTTGCTTGCTGATCGCTTCGGTCAATAATCCGCCCTGGTCGAAGCCGACATAGCCGGGAGGCGCACCAATCAGGCGCGATACGGCATGGCGTTCCATGTATTCAGACATATCGAAGCGGTGCAGAGGCATACCCATCGCATAGGCCAACTGGCGCGCGACTTCGGTCTTGCCGACACCGGTGGGGCCGGAAAACAGAAAACTGCCGATGGGTTTCTGCGGGTCGCCCAAGCCGCTACGCGACATTTTGATGGCGCGCGCCAGCACGTCTATCGCCTTGTCCTGACCGAACACGGTAGTCTTCAGGTCGCGATCCAGATGCTTCAGCGCGTTGCGGTCATCGTGCGATACGGTGCGCGGCGGAATTCGTGCGATTTTAGCGATGATCTCTTCGATTTCGTGCTTGCCTATGGTCTTTTTTTGTCTGGATTTCGGCAAAATGCGCTGCGCCGCACCAGCCTCGTCCAGCACGTCTATCGCCTTGTCCGGCAGATGGCGGTCATTGATGTAACGCGCGGAAAGTTCGGCGGCACTGGTGATGGCGGCGGCGCTGAATTTGATGTTGTGATGATCCTCGAAGCGCGACTTCAAGCCCTTGAGTATTTCAATGGTTTCTTCGACAGAGGGTTCGGCAACATCCACTTTCTGGAAGCGGCGCGACAAGGCGGAATCCTTCTCAAAGATGCCGCGATATTCCTGATAGGTGGTCGCGCCTATACATTTTAGCTCGCCGGAGGACAGCGCAGGTTTGAGTAAATTGGAGGCATCCATCGTGCCACCAGAGGCCGCTCCCGCACCGATCAACGTGTGTATTTCGTCTATGAACAGCACCGCGTTGGGCGCATTCTTCAGTTCTTTCAGCACCGCCTTGAGGCGCTGTTCAAAGTCGCCGCGATATTTTGTACCCGCCAGCAAAGCACCCATGTCCAGTGAATACACCCGTGCGTCTTTCAGCACTTCGGGTACATTATCCTCGACGATGCGGCGCGCCAGCCCTTCGGCAATCGCCGTCTTGCCAACGCCTGCCTCGCCGACCAGCAGCGGATTGTTTTTGCGGCGGCGGCACAGGGTTTGTATCACGCGATCGAGTTCCAGCTTGCGACCGATGAGCGGATCTATTTTTCCCGCTAATGCCTCGGCGTTGAGATCCAGCGTGTAGTGCCTCAATACGCCTTCGTCGCCGGCCGGTTGTTCGACCGGCGTTTCGCTTTGTGCCGGGACGGCATCGGCGGCGTTGCCGTGAACGATCTGGTTTATCACATCAATGCGGTTGATATTGCGCTGCGTGAGGAAATGCACGGCATGGGAATCTTTTTCGCCAAACATCGCTGCGATGATGTTTGCGCCTGTAATTTCTTTCTTGTTGGCAGATTGCGCGTGCAGGATGGCGCGTTGAATGACGCGCTGAAAGCCAAGCGTAGGTTGGGTATCCATGTCTCCATCGCCCGCTACGGCGGGCGTGTTGCCGTCAATGAACGCCGTGAGTGCGTTGCGCAGTTCTTCGATGTCCGCGCCACAGGCACGCAACACCTGCGCTGCGGAAGCGTTGTCGAGCATGGCGAGCAGCAGGTGTTCAACGGTAATGAATTCGTGACGTTTCTGGCGTGCCTCGACAAAGGCCAGGTGCAAACTGACTTCCAAATCTTGCGCAATCATTTCAAATTTCCTCCATGCCGCATCGTAGCGGATGCCCGTGTAGTTGTGCAAATTCTGTTACCTGCACCACTTTCGTTTCGGCTACGTCGCGGGTGTAAATTCCGCAAACGGCTGATCCTTCGTTGTGAACTTTAAGCATCACTTGCTGCGCGCGTTCACGGTTGATGGCAAAAAAACGTTGCAGCACTTCAATGACAAATTCCATCGTTGTGTAATCATCGTTGTATAACATCACCTTGAACATGCCGGGTGGTTTGATTGCCGTGCGTTCCGGAGCGAGTGCGGTGTTGCCGTGATGTTGTGTGGGCATAATTCGTTGTGCATTTTGTCACTGATGTAATCGGTTAGCTTAATGATTAGGGGCGCTTTTTCAAGTCTATTCGCAAATAAAGCGCATTAACCATTTGACAGAAAAGGGCTAGGAAGGTTAAAAAGCGCACTGGCGTTTGTTTCAAAGTGATTGCGGAGGTTATGCGGGCTTGGATTCAAACGGTTCTACGGGGGGTCCGTTATTTTTAAGGTAAGGAACAATATCATGGCAACTGGTACAGTTAAATGGTTCAACGATGCAAAAGGTTTCGGTTTTATCACGCCTGACGATGGTAGCGAAGATCTCTTCGCGCACTTCTCGGCAATCAACATGAGCGGCTTCAAGTCGCTTAAAGAAGGCCAAAAGGTCAGCTTTGATGTAACCCAGGGACCCAAGGGCAAGCAGGCCTCCAACATTCAAGCGGCTTGATCGCTGCCCCAGGTTGGTCAAAAAGCCCGGCACTGTCGGGCTTTTTTGTTGTGGTATCCAGCAGGCAATTGCTTTTGCAAGGCACTCAATTGCTCACGGGTGCAGAACAATCGTTCGATCCAGTAATTTGAAAAATTATTATTATAATCAATAAATTACTATTTACTCGATCGAAGCTAATGCCGCATTCAGGGTGGCGCTGGGGCGCATGGCTCTGGAAGTCTTGTCGAAATCGGGATGGTAATAGCCGCCCATATCCACCGGTTTGCCCTGAGCTGCAATCAATTCGGCATTGATGCTGGCCTCGTTGTCTGCCAGTGTCCTGGCGAGCGCCGTGAAACGTGCTTGAATAGCCTTGTCCCTGGTCTGTGCGGCCAATGCCTGCGCCCAATACAGGGCGAGGTAGAAATGGCTGCCCCGGTTATCAATCTCACCCAGCTTGCGGGAGGGCGTTCTGTTGTTTTCCAGAATTTTACCGTTGGCTTCATCCAGGGTATCCGCCAGCAGTTGTGCCTGGGGGTTGTTGAATTTTTGAGCCAGATGTTCGAGCGATACGCCAAGGGCTAAAAACTCGCCGAGTGAATCCCAGCGCAAATAGCCTTCCTGTTGGAACTGTTGGACGTGTTTGGGGGCAGAGCCGCCCGCACCGGTTTCAAACATGCCGCCGCCGTTCATCAGCGGGACGATGGAGAGCATTTTTGCGCTGGTACCCAGTTCGAGAATCGGGAACAGGTCGGTGAGGTAATCGCGCATCACGTTGCCGGTGACGGAGAGGGTATCCAGCCCCGCGCGGATGCGTCCGATGGAAACCTGAATGGCATCTTCAGGGGTCATGATGCGGATGTCCATGCCGCTAGTATCGTGATCCTTGAGGTAATGCGTCACTTTTTGAATGATCTGCGCGTCGTGGGCACGGTTAGGATCCAGCCAGAAAATGGCGGGGATGCCGGTGGCGCGCACACGCGCGACAGCCAGCTTGACCCAATCCTGAATCGGCGCGTCCTTGGCCTGACACATGCGGAAAATGTCGCCTTGTTCGACTTTCTGCTCCAGCAGCGTTTTGCCGGATGCATCCACGATACGCACCATGCCGCTACCGGCTATCTCAAAGGTTTTGTCATGTGAGCCATATTCCTCGGCCTGTTGCGCCATCAGGCCGACATTGGGTACGCTGCCCATGGTTTTGGGATCGAATGCGCCGTGTTTTTTGCAGTCTTCGATGACTACCTGATAGATGCGCGCATAGCAGCGGTCTGGGATGAGTGCCTTGGTGTCGTGCAGCTTGCCGTCCGCGCCCCACATTTTCCCGGATTCGCGAATCATGGCAGGCATGGACGCATCAACGATGATATTGCTCGGCACATGCAGATTGGTGATGCCCTTGTCTGAATTGACCATCGCCAGTTCCGGGCGGGTTTGATAGGTCGCTTGAAGGTCGGCTTCGATGGTGGCGCGTTGCGCTTCCGGCAGCGTGGCGATTTTGGCGTAGAGGTCGCTCAAGCCGTTGTTGACGTTGACCTCCAGGGTTTTGAACAGCGTCGCGTGCTTGGCGAAAACTTCCTTGAAATAAACGGTCACGGCATGGCCGAACATGATGGGGTCGGAAATCTTCATCATGGTGGCCTTCAGATGCAATGACAGCAGCACACCCTGCTGTTTTGCCTCTTGCATTTGTGCTTCGTAAAACGCGCGCAGGGCGCGGCGGCTCATCACACAGGCATCTATGACTTCACCTTCCAATAAGGCCAGGTTGTCTTTCAACACGGTAATCTTGCCGTCATCGGCATGGAACTCGATACGCACGTTGCCCGCGTCGCTGACCGTAACGGATTTTTCGCTGCCATAGAAATCGTCAGCGTTCATGTGTGCGACATGGGTTCTGGAATCGCTGCTCCAGACACCCATCTTGTGCGGATTTTTTTGTGCATATCGCTTGACTGAAAGCGCGGCGCGGCGGTCGGAATTGCCTTCGCGCAGCACGGGGTTGAC
>JAVHSF010000014.1:0-10288 GCA_036172035.1 Gallionella sp.
CGCGCACGCCGGTGGTCGAGACGATTTTACCTGTTCCCGCGCGACCGGAAGCCAGACCGGCCAGTGACGAGGCGCTGCTGCCGACAGAAGGTTTGCCGACAGCACCCTTGCGCAGGCTGAGCATGCGTACCCAGCCGTTGCCTTGCGGTGTCTTGACCTGATACCAGCCGCCGTCGCGTTTGACTATCTCGGCTTTACTGCCCGCGTTCAGTGTGGCGACCGCTTTGGCATCAACGAAAGGTGCGGCTTTCAGCGTGTCGGTCTTGGTGACGGTCGCGCTTACGCCTGCGTGCGCGGCACTGACGGTGAGTAGTAGCGCGGCCAGCATGGTTAACGTGAAACTCGCGAAGCGATTCGATTGCCTCCTCTCCCTCTGGGAGAGGATTGAGGTGAGGGAAACGGTCATGGCAAGTTTCATTATCGGGGGCGGCAAACTTGCCATGACCGTTAGTTTGCATCCGGGTTGCTTGATAGGTAAAAAAACAGCGTCATTCCCGCGAAGGCGGGAATCCAGATAATCAAATAATTTCAGCGTGGCGGATAAAACGTCGGTTTTGTCCGCTACGCGGGACGTTTTTTTGCTGGATTCCCGCCTTTGCGGGAATGACGAAGCTATTGGATTATTTGGGCTGCATCGTGTTGAATTCCTCATGTTTTTTCCTTTTGTGCTTGATTCCAGTGCAACAGGGTTTCTGCGAATAGGTTGCGCCAGCTTTCGCGCGCCTCTGCACCCCCCGCGACCCGCCCTTCAAGGACAAAGCTGGTTGCGTCATTATCCGCAGTTGCGCTGTATTTATGCAACAGCGGTCCTATCGCTTGTTTTAGTAGCTGGGCATCGCGCGCGATGCACAGCCGGCTTGCTTCGTCGTCAACATCGCACAGCCAGGAAATGGCCAGGGTGTCTTCAAACAGGTCCCAAATGCCTTGCTGGTCGCCCTTGATGATTTCAACACTCTTGTTGGCGCTGCCGATTTTTGCCAGCCCTGAGCGGATTTTTTCGCGTATTCCATCATTGAGCATTCCGGCATTCGGCGTACCCGTCGCTTCGCCCAGACGGATCAGCATCAATACCCCGTGCAGTTCGCCGCTGCGTCGTTGCGCGTCGCGCACGGTGTTTTGTTTGAGCTCGCGGCTGGTGGCGTAGTCATACAGTCTGGCGAGGGTGAAATAAGCCAGTCCCAGCGTGACCGGGCCGGTCAGGTTGATGTAGGTGTTGGTGAAGTTGATGCTGGCGTAGGAAATGCCCAACAGGATGAATTGCGAAGCGCCGAATAATCCGTCTATCCTGTTGCGCCCCGTGTTGCGGTAAAACCCATATGCGGTCGCCCAGATGACCGTCAGTGCCAACAACAAATAGGCGATGCGCGCATCCGGAAAGCGCAGGAAGTCGTCGTGCTTGAAGTTGTCTATCGCCGTGGCGAGGATTTCCACCCCCGGATGGGTGCGTGACAGCGGGGTGGGCTTGATGTCGAACAGGCTGGGCGCAGTCGAGCCGATGATGACGATTTTGCCGGTGAATTCGTCCGCAGCGCGTGACTTGTGCTGGCTGGAGAAGTCCTTGAATACATCGCTGAAGCTGACCGATGGGTAGGTGAAGGGTGGACCGCGCCAGTTGAGCAGTACGCTTTCAGTGTGTGGTTGGGTGTAGCCCAGTTGTTGCGCGATGCGTAGCGGTAGCGAGGGGATTTTCCAGCCATAGTCGTCGCGATAAACCGGATATTGCCGGACGATACCGTCGGCATCGGGGTAAATGTTGTGCAAGCCCAGCCTGCCGCTTTCCAGGACGGACTGGAAATAGGGCAGCACCATCGCCACCGTGGCATCCGGGCTGGCATTCGCGCCCGGCATCACGCCCGGTAGCATGGAGGGTTTGATCTGGCTCAAGCCGTCGTCAGCCGGATCGAGCCGCAGCATGGGGAAGTAGGTATTATTCGTGCCGGCGATGACCTCGTTGAAATAGGCATCGCTGTCCGGGTTATAGACATCCGCATCGCTGAACAGAACGTCGAATACCACCGCTTTGGGGTGCTGCGCTTCGATGCCTTCGATGAATTCCCCCAGCACCTGGCGCGGCCACGGCCAGCGGCCATATTCCTTGGCCAGCGCCGCCAGACTGGCCTCGTTGATGTCCACGATGACGATGTCCTGGTCCGCTTTGGGTACGACCACGCGATATTTCACCATCATGTCGAAAGCACCCTGCTTCATGTTGGCGGTGAGATGCAGGAAAGCGCTATCGGCGATCATCAGCACGCTGAATAATCCCGCCAGATAGAGGTAGAAACTGGTTTTCCATTTGCGTGCCAGCAGGCTGGAAAATTCGTTCGTCAGGCGTCTCAGGTGGTAGGAAAAAGCGGCGAGCGGATTCATGGCTAAGGGTCAAAAAATGATGGCGTATTATGCCTGACAAGAAAACAAGTTGAATGGGCAGTTATTTTATCCGACAGTTTTCGGCTTGCACGGACTCAGGCGCTATAATCGGCACTCGTTATTTCTCTCCCAGACTATGCATTCTCATTCTCATGCGCACTCCTCTGCCGTACCGGCTACACGCGGCGATTTAAAGGCACTGCGTTCGCTGATTCCCTACCTGATGGAATTCAAGGGCAGGGTGATACTCGCGATGAGCCTGTTGATTTTCGCCAAGCTCGCCAATGTCACCGTGCCGCTGGTACTCAAGCAGATCATAGATGCGCTGGACAAGACGCACGCGGTGCTGGTGATTCCGGTGTTTCTGATTGTCGGCTACGGCGCGCTGCGTTTGTTGAGCACTTTGTTTGGCGAATTGCGCGATGCGGTATTTGCCAAGGTGACGCAACGCGCGATACGCCGCGTCGCCTTGCAGGTGTTCGAGCATTTGCACAGTCTTAGCCTGCGCTTTCATCTGGACAAGCAAACCGGCGGGGTGTCGCGCGACATCGAACGCGGTACGCGCGGCATCGGCTTTCTGCTGAATTTCATGCTGTTCAATATTCTGCCGACGCTGCTGGAGATCGGCCTGGTGGCGGCAATTTTGCTCAGTAAATACAACGCGTGGTTTGCCGGCATTACTTTTGTCACACTGGTTTGTTACATCGCTTTTACGCTGTATGTCACCGAGTGGCGCATGGGTGTGCGCCGCTCCATGAACGAACTGGATTCCAGGGCGAATAGCCGCGCCATAGACAGTCTGCTCAACTATGAGACCGTCAAGTATTTCGGCAATGAGCAATATGAGGCGCATCGTTACGACCACAACATGGCGCAGTGGGAGACCGCTGCGGTAAGCAACCAGACCTCGCTGGCCTTTCTGAATGCCGGTCAGAGCGTCATCATCGCCTTTGGTGTCACCGCGCTGATGTGGCTGGCTGCCGACGAGGTTGTCAAAGGCACGATGACCATCGGCGATCTGGTGCTGGTGAACGTGTTCATGTTGCAGTTATACATGCCGCTGCATTTCCTGGGCTTCGTCTATCGTGAGATACGCCACGCGCTGGCGGATATGGAAAAGATGTTCGGCCTGATGCGCGAACAGCGTGAAGTGGCCGATGCGCCGGGCGCGCAAGCCTTGATTGCGGGACAGGCCGAGGTGCGCTTCGAACAGGTCAACTTTGGCTATGATATGGACAGGCAGATTCTCTTCGATGTGAGCTTTGTGATTCCCGCCGGGCATACGCTGGCGGTGGTCGGTTCCAGCGGAGCAGGCAAGTCCACCTTGTCGCGCCTGCTGTACCGTTTTTATGACGTGCATGACGGCAGCATTTCCATCAACGGTCAGGATATTCGCAGCGTGACGCAAACGACACTACGCGCAGCGATCGGCATCGTGCCGCAAGATACGGTGCTGTTTAACGATACAATTTATTACAACATCGCCTATGGCAGACCGGAAGCCAGTCGGGAACAGGTCTTCGCGGCAGCACAGGCCGCGCATATTCATGATTTTATCGAATCTTTGCCACAAGGCTACGATACGCGAGTCGGCGAGCGCGGGCTGAAATTATCGGGCGGAGAGAAGCAGCGCGTGGCCATCGCGCGGGCGATATTAAAAAACCCGGCGATCCTCATTTTTGACGAAGCGACTTCGGCGCTGGACTCGAAATCGGAGCAGGCAATACAGGCAGAATTGCGCACCATCGCACAGAATCGTACTACCCTGATCATCGCGCATCGCCTCTCCACCGTGGTGGATGCCGACCAGATTCTAGTGATGGATAAAGGTAGAATTGTCGAGCGGGGTACGCATCGGGATTTACTTGTCTATCGCGGTATGTATGCGCAAATGTGGGAGCTTCAGAAAAGAGAAGAGATAGCGCGCCCTGACTATTGATTTATATTACTTTTAGGGTATCCTTTCGACTCGTTGGGGTAATTGGGAGCGGAACATGAAAAAATTATTGTTGGTATGTGTGTTGTCCGGCCTGGCTTTTTCCGCGCAAGCAAGCGGGCATCATAACAGGCATGACACTGTTCGCGGTCACAAGCACATTGCCGTTCATTTTCACAAGCATCACCAGCAGGTGGTGCAACATCATTCCCGGCATGTCGTGGCATCTGCGCACCAGCCACTTGCCAATGTGTCGTATCAATCCGCTTCCGGCCCCCGGCTCTCTTCCTCTATCGCGTTGATTTATGACGAAAATTCACAGCGTCCTTTGTATACCAAAAATCCTGATGCGGTAGCACCGATAGCTTCGATTACCAAATTGATGACAGCGATGGTGGTGCTGGATGCCAAACCCGATATGGATGAAGAGATTAGCGTGGATGTGGCTGATCTGGATAGTTTGAAAGGCACGCACTCCCGCTTGAGCATAGGCACGACTTTTACGCGTAGCGAGATGCTCAAGCTGGCACTCATGTCATCTGAAAATCGTGCCGCAGCGGCATTGGCCCGAAATTATCCCGGCGGCACCAGGGCGGCGGTAGCCGCAATGAATGCCAAGGCGCGTGAGTTGGGTATGGTGAATACGATTTTTCGCGACCCCACCGGTTTGACTAGCGAAAATGTTTCGACCGCACGCGATCTGGTCAAAATGGTGGGAGCCGCGCGAAATTACACCCTGATTCATCAATTCACCACGACGGCCAGCCATTCGGTCGAGGGTATGCGTGGGCGCGAGTTGCGTTATAACAATACTAATCCCCTGGTGAAAAATGCTTCCTGGGACATCGGCGTGAGCAAAACGGGATTCATCAATGAAGCGGGACGCTGTTTGGTCATGCAGGCAAAAATCCTGGAACGCCCCGTCATCATCGTGCTGCTGGACTCGGTGGGAAAAAGTACCCGTATCGGCGATGCCAATCGTGTCAAACAGTGGATAGAAGCTGCCAATCCAATGGAATCGCGCCGTTTTTAATTTTTACCGGAAAGCAAAGTATGGCCGAGTCGCTGTTACTGATTACGCTCTTCAGTATTGTCATTCTGGCCATACGCAGGGGTAAGCCCGTGGTACTGGATAACCCGGTCATCATAGAGCGATCCGGCCAATATCACATCACCCTCGCGCCACAACTCAATCAGGCGCAAACCTTCCTCGAAGCTATCGCCAGACAATTCAGGCTATCTGCAAGTCAGGCCGTTGATCTTCCTTCGCAATATTATGAAGTTCGTGATCCCAGGATTTCTGCCAGGGATGCGGATTTCTATTTGCTGGCCGTTACGTTACGCGGTGGCAAGTTGTATCTACAGGCTATCAAACCGCTGCCGTTAGTGTGCGATGCCGATAGTCACTTTAGGGCGGTACACGATTTTTCTGAAAAAGTCCTGGTGTTGCATCCACTCCCGCCCCTTGCGGGTGGTTACGATGAATCGTTGCTGAATGGCGTGGTAGAAGCCGCAGCCGGTCAATTAAAGATCACCGTGAAAACTTTGCAGGCAGTGACTTGATCGCGTGTCGCGCGTTGGCAGGTATCGTTAACGTGAAACTCGCGTAGCGACGAACCGTACCCCTCTCCCCTCGGGAGAGGGGGAACGGGGGTGAGGGAACGGGCATGACGAGTTTCATCTTCAGGGGTGTCATCTTTGCCATGCCCGTTAGTTTAAAACAAGGATTGAAAGAGATTTTGTGGCGAAAAAACTGGGTAATTTGAAAGTGCTGGTGGTGGAAGACAGTAAGGTCGCCCTCAAGGCCATCACCGGTTATCTCGAAGAAATTGGCGTACATCCGCTGGTCGCAGAAAACGGCAGAGATGCGGTTGCCTTGTACCACACCGAGCGTCCCGATATTGTGTTGCTCGACATCATTCTGCCGGATACGACTGGCTATGAAATAGCCAAAAAAATTCGTCACCTGCAAAGCCGGGATGACTGGACTGCGATCATATTTTTGAGCGTCATGGCCAGGGATGAAGATCTGGCGCGCGGTATAGAAGTCGGCGGCGATGACTACCTGATGAAGCCGGTCGGCAGCGTGGTGCTGCAGGCCAAGATTCGGGCGATGTATCGCCTGGTGCAAATGCAGCGCGCACTGGTTAAACTGACCGGGCAGTTGAATGATGCCAACCAGGCGTTACAAAGACTCTCGATGACAGACGGGCTGACAGGTATCGCCAATCGCCGCATGTTTGATGAATCGCTGGGGCGTGAATGGCGGCGCTGTTTGCGGTTCAATAAACCGATGTCCATCGTGATGCTCGATGTGGATAACTTCAAGAAATACAACGACCGGTACGGACACCAGGCGGGTGACGATTGCCTCAGGGAAATTGCCGACGAGCTGTCGCGTTCAGCGCCGCGTCCTGGTGACCTGGTGGCGCGCTACGGTGGCGAAGAATTCGTCATGATACTCGGTGATACGGATGAAGATGGCGCTTCATGGGTGGCCAACCGAATATGTCAGCATGTCGCCGGATTGAAAATCCCGCATAAAGATTCCGAATATGTCTATGTGACCGTAAGCTGCGGAGTTTCCAGCGTTTATCCTGATCGTGAAAAGTCGGCTGAGATACTGCTCAAGACGGCTGATAATGCGCTATACCAAGCCAAAGGAGGGGGGCGTAACAGGGTGGCGTATCTGGCTTATGGGCAAGGGTAGGGGCGCGATAAATCGCGCCCTTTTTGTTGTTTGGAAATTGAATGACCGCAAGATGAGATCGTCTCTCAATGCCTGATGCGTGTCCTATGCGCCGTAATCTTGTCCTGCTTAACGTGAAACTCGCGAAGCGATTCGATTGCCTCCTCTCCCTCTGGGAGAGGATTGAGGTGAGGGAAACGGTCATGGCAAGTTTCATTATCGGGGGCGGCAAACTTGCCATGACCGTTAGAGCAGGACAAGATTATCCCGATGGATGATTTCGGCATCGCCGCCATAACCCAGCAATGAGGCTATATCCTGGCTGGCATGACCCATGATGCGGCGCGATTCATCGGCGTTGTAGTTGACCAGTCCGCGCGCGATGTCTTCGCCCCGCCCGTTAACACAAGCGACCACCGCGCCGCGCTGGAATTCTCCAAATACCTGTTTGACCCCTATCGGTAACAGGCTCTTGCCGTCATGGCGCAAGGCGTTGATTGCGCCGTCATCCAGCACCAGTTTACCCGTTACTTGCAGATGTCCTGCCAGCCATTGTTTGCGTGCCGCGAGGCTCATGGCGGGAGCGGTCAGCAGTGTGCCGATACGGATGCCATCGAACAGGCGCAGCAGGACATCGGGTTCGTGACCCGAGGCGATGACGGTGTGTGCGCCACTGCGTGCGGCGCGTTTCGCCGCGAGTATCTTGGTGAGCATCCCGCCGCGGCCGATGGCGCTGCCCGCCCCGCCCGCCATGTCTTCCAGTTGTGCCTCGCCGGCTTGTGCCGAACTCACCAGCGTGGCGGTCGGGTCGCGGCGCGGGTCGGCGGTGAACAGCCCATCCTGGTCGGTGAGGATGACCAGTGCGTCCGCATCTACCAGATTGGTGACCAGCGCACCCAGCGTATCGTTGTCGCCAAATTTGATTTCATCGGTCACGACGGTGTCGTTCTCGTTGATGATGGGGATGACGCGCAGCGTGAGCAGCGTGGTCAGGGTGGCGCGCGCATTCAGATAGCGATCCCGTTCAGCCAGATCGCTGTGGGTCAGTAAAATCTGGGCGGCATGCAGGCCGTGCTTGCGGAAGCAAGACTCATAGGCTTGCACCAGTCCCATCTGACCGACTGCGGCGGCGGCTTGCAATTCGTGGAGGGAGGTGGGGCGGGTGCGCCAGCCCAGACGTTTCATGCCTTCGGCAATCGCACCGGAAGAGACCAGTAATACTTCATGGCCGCTTGCATTGAGCGCGGCAATCTGGCGCGCCCAGTTATCCAGCGCATCGTGATCCAGACCTGCACCCTGATTGGTCACAAGACTACTGCCGACTTTGACGACGATGCGTTTGCAGCGGGTCAATACGTTTTGGGTCAATACGGTTTTTATCGCTGATTCCGGCATCACTCGATCCTGTTTCTGGGTTAAAGCGTACTCGCGTCGGTTTCCTGTGCGCTTTCGTTTGCCGCTTGCTGTTCTTGCGCGTTCATTTCCACGATGTGTTCCATGATCGCATAAGTTAGCTCCTTGCAGCCTTCACCGCTGATGGCGGAAATGACGAAATAGCGGTCGTAGTCACTGAATTCCTTGAGAAATTGGGCAACAGTGGATTCCCGGTCTTCCAGTAAGTCCGCCTTGTTCAGCAACAGCCAGCGGGGTTTTTCATACAATGACTGATCGTATTTTTTTAACTCGTTAAGAATCGCCCTCGCTTCGGCGACCGGACTGATGCCTTCATAGAGCGGCGCGATGTCCACCAGATGCAGCAACAAACGGGTGCGCGCCAGGTGGCGCAGGAACTGGTGACCCAGCCCGGCACCTTCCGCAGCACCTTCGATCAGGCCGGGAATATCCGCGATGACAAAACTCTTTTCGTGCGAGACGCGCACCACGCCGAGGTTGGGGTGCAATGTGGTAAACGGATAGTCCGCCACCTTGGGGCGTGCGGCAGACACCGAGCGGATAAAGGTGGATTTCCCGGCATTGGGCATGCCCAGCAAACCGACATCGGCGAGCACTTTCAGCTCCAGCTGCAATTCGCGCGTTTCACCTTCCGTACCTGGTGTGCATTGTCGTGGTGCGCGATTAGTGCTTGATTTGAAATGAATATTTCCAAGTCCGCCACGGCCTCCCTCGGCCAGCAGGGCTTGCTCGCCGTCATGGGTCAGGTCGGCGATCACGTCGCCGCTATTGATGTCGGTGATGACCGTGCCGACAGGCATGTGCAGGATGACATCGTCTGCGCCCTTGCCGTAGCAGTCCGAACCCCGCCCGGATTCACCGTTGCGGGCTTTGTAGGTGCGTACAAAACGGAAGTCCACCAGGGTATTGATATTGCGGTCCGCCAGCGCATACACGCTACCACCGCGTCCGCCGTCGCCGCCGTCAGGTCCCCCCTTGTCAATATATTTTTCGCGGCGGAAACTGGCGATGCCATTGCCGCCATTGCCGGCGAACACTTCAATTTTCGATTCGTCAATAAACTTCATCTGCTTTAACCGGGCTAACCGGAACCTTTTAATGCGCTACAAATAAAAAAGCCCTACCTCGCGATAGGGCTGATTTGTTCCAGGCGAAACAGCTTACGCTGCAACGATGGATACTGTTCTGCGGCGCAGCGCGCCTTTGATGGTAAATACCACCCGACCAGTCACTTTGGCAAACAGCGTGTGATCCTTGCCCATGCCGACGTTTTCGCCGCGATGAAATTCGGTGCCGCGCTGACGGATGATGATGCTACCCGCGCTGATCAATTCACCGCCGTATCTTTTTACGCCCAGTCGTTTTGAGTGTGAGTCACGTCCGTTACTGGTACTGCCGCCGCCTTTTTTTGATGCCATGTTATCTGCTCCTTACGAATTACGCGGAAATGCCGTCAATGCGGATTTCCGTATAGTTTTGACGATGCCCCATATTTTTTTGGTAGTGCTTGCGACGACGCATCTTGAAGATGGTCACTTTGTCGCCACGGCCATGAGAAAGGATGGTTGCCTTGACCGTTGCGCCCAACAACATGGGGCGGCCAACTGACAGTTTTTCACCGTCCGAGACCATCAAAACTTTATCAAGAACGATGGCAGAGCCAACGTCGCCGGGAATGATTTCAACTTTAAGTGTTTCACCGGTAACAACGCGATACTGTTTACCACCGGTTTTAATGACTGCGTACATAACAACCTCGATTTGATTGCGGTTTTGCGAAAGCGCGGATTATACAGAAAAATCCGGCTGCGTCAAAAACCTTTTGTTAATAAATTGCATATTGATGTTCTGGCAAGCCTGTCTGGCTCGAAGCATGTTAA
>JAVHSF010000015.1:0-2199 GCA_036172035.1 Gallionella sp.
CCGGATTAACGCCATCGCCTTGTCCGTCGCGCCCCGATGCGCGGCGACGAACTGCGTGCCGCGCCGGTTCATTTCGGCCAATGCTGCGGTGTCGTTCAACAGTTTTTGCGCGGCTTGGAACAGTTCATCAGCGTCATTCACCCGCACCGCCGCTCCCGCTGCAACCGCCAGCCTGGTGGCATCGGCGAAATTGTAGGTATGCGGGCCGACCAGCACCGGCGTGCCGACCGCGCAGGCTTCGAGCAAATTTTGCCCGCCGAACGGCAGCAGGCTGCCGCCGATATAGGCAAGGTCGCAGGCGGCGTAATAGGCGAACATCTCGCCCATGCTGTCGCCCAGCACGACTGGTATTTCCGGCGCAACTTCCCTGTTTTCGCTCCTGCGCTGATAGCGCAGACCGCGCTTGGCGAGCAGGTCGGCAATTTCGTTGAAGCGTTGTGGATGGCGCGGCACGATGACCAGCAGCGCGCCTTGCAAACCGCCCTTCGCCTGAAACGCGTCCAGCAACAGGGCTTCTTCGCCTTCGCGGGTACTGGCGGCGAGAAATATCCGGCGCGCTGCGCCGAATTGCTGGCGCAACGATGCGCCCCGTTCCCGCATGGCGGACGGTGGAACGATGTCGAATTTGAGGTTGCCCATCACGGCAACTTGCCGCGCACCCAGCCGGGTCAGGCGCGCCGCATCATCCGGGGTTTGTGCGGCGATAGCAGCCAGTTGTTGCAAGGCGTTACGCGTCAGGCGAGCCGCGTGCGCATAACCCCGGGCCGATTTTTCCGACAGGCGCGCGTTGAGCAGCAACACCGGCACGCCTTCGGAATGGGCGGCGCGGATCAGGTTAAACCAGATTTCGGTCTCCATCAGGATGCCCAGTTCCGGCTTGAAATGTCGCAAAAAGCGCCGCACCGCGAACGGGTAGTCATAGGGGAGATAGGCACGCAACACGCCGTCGCCATACAGTTGCTCGCTGGTGGCGCGCCCCGTCGGCGTGGTGTGGGTCAGCAGGATTTGATGCTCGGGATAAGCGGCGCGCAACCCGGCGACCAGGCTCACGGTGGCGCGCGTTTCGCCGACCGATACGGCGTGCAGCCAGATGAGGGGGGGAGAGGAGGATTTGTCCAGAAAAGTGGACTGATCGCCACGCACCGGGTAGCACCCGAAACGCTCGCCGATATGCTGCAAGTATTCGGGCTGTTTGCGGGCGCGCCACGCCAGACGCACCAACACGGCAGGCAGCAACAGCCACAGCAATAAAGTGTAGAGGACGCTCACCAGTGCTTGGCCACGGCGCTATCGGCGCACGGCACTTGTATCACCTCGCGGTCTTCCAGGCGGATCGCGGTCAGCGGTCCACCCCACAGACAACCGGTATCCAGCGCGATGGCATGGTCATGAATCATCAGCCCCAGTGCCGACCAGTGGCCGAAAACCACCGTTGCCGCGCGGGTCGCACGGTCGGGTACGTCGAACCACGGCATATAACCGTCCGGTGTCTTGTGCTGTTCCGCCTTGAAGTCGAATTCCATTTCACCTTGCGCGGTGCAGATGCGCATCCGCGTCAGCGCGTTGGTAATCACGCGCAGCCGCTTGTAGCCCGTCAATCTGTCATCCCATGCAACCGGTTTGTTGCCATACATATTCGATAAAAAACCAACATAATCATCGGCTTGCAATGCAGATTCCACTTCACGCGCATAACTTTCCGCCTGCGTGACCGTCCAGCCGGGCAGCAACCCGGCGTGTACCAACACGAAATCCCCCTCCCTGTACAACAAACGCTGGTGGCGCAACCAATCGAGCAATTCGTCCCTATCCGGCGCGTCAAGAATCTCGTCCAGCGTATCGCCGCGATGCTGTCGGGAGGTGCCGCTGGCCACCGCCAGCAAATGCAGGTCGTGGTTGCCCAGCACCGTGATGGCGGAGTCGCCCAGCGACTTGACCAGGCGCAACACTTGCAGCGAATTCGCGCCGCGATTGACCAAATCGCCGACCAGCCAAAGCCGATCGGCAAGCGGATCAAAATGTATTTTTTCCAGCAACTGCACCAATTCGGTGTGGCAGCCCTGAATGTCTCCGACCGCATAAATTGACATCGCGATTTTCCAGCAAAATATCCTGATAAAATAGCGTAACAGATTTTTATGATTTTTCGGCACTCACCCTTCAGGTTTAACCGCCTTTTTTATAACGCCCAAATATACC
>JAVHSF010000016.1:0-2185 GCA_036172035.1 Gallionella sp.
GGAGAATCTATGTACTACATCGTTACCGGCGCAGCCGGCTTTATCGGCTCCAATCTGGTCAAGGCGCTCAATGCGCGAGGCGAGACTAATATCATCGCGGTAGATAATTTCAAGAATGCCGATAAGTTCAAAAATCTGGTGGACTGTGAAATCGCCGATTATCTGGATAAGGCGGATTTTCTGAAAAAAATTCAGGAAGGTTTTTTTGACGGGCTGATTAAAGCGGTGCTGCATGAGGGGGCATGTTCGGACACCATGGAGACCGATGGCCGCTACATGATGGAAAATAATTACCAGTACACTTTGGAGTTGCTGAATTATTGCCAGAGCGAAGATGTGCCGTTTTTGTACGCTTCGTCTGCCTCGGTCTATGGTGGCGGTAGCGTATTCAAGGAAAGTCGGGAATTCGAGTCACCGCTGAATATCTATGCCTATTCCAAGTTTTTGTTTGATCAGATTGTGCGTCGGCGCAGAGCCAAGCGCAGCGCGCAGATTGTCGGGTTGCGCTATTTCAACGTGTATGGGCCTCGCGAACAACACAAGGGGCGCATGGCTTCGGTTGCTTTCCATTTTTTCAATCAGTATCGGACTTGCGGTCAGGTGAAACTGTTTGAAGGCTGTGAAGGCTATGGCAACGGCGGGCAGTTGCGCGATTTTGTCTCAATCGAAGATGTGGTCAAGGTCAATATGTATTTCCTCGATCATCCGAACAAATCAGGTATTTTTAATCTCGGTACAGGCAAGGCACAGAGCTTCAACGATGTTGCCGTGGCGGCCATCAACACCTTGCGCGTTGCCGAAGGCAAGCGTGCGTTGAACCTCGCTGAATTACTGCAGCAGGGATTGATCGAATATGTTCCTTTCCCGGATGCCTTGCGTGGCAAGTATCAAAGTTACACTCAGGCTGACATTACCGCGTTGCGCAATAGCGGTTATGGTGAGCCGTTTCTCAATGTCGAGCAGGGCGTAGACCGATATGTGAAGCATCTGCTCAAGGCGGCAGGCTAAGGAAACGCTGAATAAATCGGTGGGTGGGATGAAGCCGTACGGAGCGGAAAAGCCGGAACCTGTCAAATTGACAGGTGAAGTTTTGAACGCCGCATGACACCGCGATTCGCCCGCGCAGGCATTTATTCGGTGTTTCTCTAACCGTTGCCGCGCAAACAAACAGAAAGCGATTGATGTTCTCAACTCTGGAAAATTACGTTGGAAATACGCCGCTGGTGCGCTTGAAGCGTATTCCCGGCGATACTAGCAATGTGCTGTTGGCCAAGCTGGAAGGTAATAACCCGGCTGGTTCGGTGAAGGATAGGCCGGCGCTTTCGATGATACTTCATGCCGAGCAGCGCGGTGACATCAAGCCGGGCGATACGCTGATCGAGGCGACCAGCGGCAACACGGGAATCGCGCTGGCGATGGCCGCCGCGATGCGCGGCTATAAAATGATCCTGGTGATGCCGGAGAACCAAAGCGTGGAACGCCGTCAGACCATGCGCGCGTTTGGTGCCGAGCTGGTGCTGACGGCGACGGCGGGCAGTATGGAACTGGCGCGCGATACGGCTGAGCAGTTGCACGATGCGGGCAGGGGCATCATCCTCGATCAGTTTGCCAATCCTGATAATCCGTTAGCGCATTATGAAGGGACAGCGCCGGAAATCTGGCGCGATACGGGAGGTAAGCTGACCCACTTTGTCAGTTGCATGGGGACGACAGGTACGATCATGGGATGTGCGCGTTTCTTCAAAGAGCATAGTCCAAAAGTGGAAGTTATCGGTGTCCAACCTGGGCAGGGCGCGCAAATACCGGGCATCAGAAAATGGCCTGAAGCCTATTTGCCAAAGATTTACGATGGCAAAAATGTGGACAGATTGGAGGCGGTTGGTCAGGAGGATGCGGAAGAAATGACCCGCCGACTGGCGCGCGAGGAGGGAATATTCTGTGGCATTTCATCAGGGGGTGCGCTGAGTGTCGCCCTGCGTGTTTCGCGGCAGGTTGAAAACTCGGTCATTGTGTTTATCGTCTGTGATCGCGGCGACCGTTATTTGTCTACGGGCGTGTTTCCGGTTTGATTTTTGGGTTTGGACTTTGAATCGGTAAACCGGGAAAGGCAGTGGGACGGTTTGAAGTGCGCGATTTCTTCAGGTTGGGGCAAGGTAACGAGCGTGTGGCTGCTGTTGCCGCTTTA
>JAVHSF010000017.1:0-10136 GCA_036172035.1 Gallionella sp.
TTAGATAGCCCACAGAATTTGTACCGACCAGATCGAATACAACAGCAAAACCAGCACCACCAGAACATGAATCACCAGGCGCACCCCGGCGGGCTTGACGTAATCCATCACGATGTCCCGCACGCCGACCCAGGCGTGATAAAACAGACTGAGCATGAATAGCAAAGCAAAGGCGCGCACGGGCTGGCTGGCGAACAGCGCCGTCCAGCGGTCGTAGCCCATATCGTCATGCAGCAGGAAATAAACGGCCAGCGCCGAACTGCCTAGCGCCATCACCACCGCCGTGACGCGCTGAATCAACCAGTCGCGCAGACCGTAATGCGCACCGACCACGATACGGTTCACCATAATTTCACCCCGATCAGAATCGTCAGCACCAGACTCACCAACAGCACGATCCTGCTGCTGTCGCGTGCCTGTTTCAGGCTGCGCAGATAATGCA
Source organism: Gallionella sp. (assembly GCA_036172035.1). Taxonomy (GTDB): domain Bacteria; phylum Pseudomonadota; class Gammaproteobacteria; order Burkholderiales; family Gallionellaceae; genus Gallionella. The sequence goes on from JAVHSF010000017.1 coordinate 443, forward strand.
GATCTATCGCCAGATAGCGCAGCCCGGCACAAAAGTGATGCAAAAATGCCCACAACAGCCCCAATAAAACGAGCTTGGCCAGCGGCTGCGACACCCCCTCCATCAACACCGTGTAAGTGCTTATCGAGCGCAGGCTGTACTGCAACATCAACAATAAGGCAGGCAACGCCAAAAACAAGACCAACCCGCTGACGCGATGGAGAATGGAAACAAAACCGGGGAGAGGCAACTGGATGAGATGGAGTGCTAGGTGCTTCGGACGTCGTTTATTCATGACCAACCTTTGCAATGACGAAAAATTCTGGACGGGATATTACTCCTTTTGCGTGGCACAAGAAAAGTAAAAGCACTATGATGCGCGCACCATTTTACTCAAGGAGAATTGCATGAAAGCCCCCGTTCGCATCACCGTCACCGGCGCAGCAGGTCAAATCGGTTATGCCACGCTGTTTCGTATCGCCAATGGCGACATGTTGGGGCGCGAACAGCCTATCATCCTGCAATTGCTGGATCTGCCACAGGCGCAAGGCATGTTGAACGGGGTGAGAATGGAGCTGGAAGATTGCGCTTTTCCGCTGCTGCAACAAATCATCATCACCGACGATCCCAAAGTTGCGTTCAGGGATACCGAAATCGCCCTGCTGATCGGTGCCCGGCCACGCAGCAAGGGCATGGAACGCAAGGATCTGATCGAAGCCAACGGCGCAATCTTTTCCGCGCAGGGCAAGCTGCTCAACGAGCTGGCCGCACGCCACGTCAAAGTCCTGGTAGTCGGCAACCCCGCCAACACCAATGCTTTGATTGCAATGAAAAATGCGCCAGACCTCGAGCCGCGCAACTTCAGCGCGATGATGCGCCTGGATCACAATCGCGCCATCGCACAGGTCGCACAAAAACTGTTCCAGCCGATCCGCGACATCAAAAAGATGATCGTCTGGGGCAACCACTCCGGCACGCAATACCCCGACCTTGATCACGCGGAAATTCGCGGTCGGCAGGTCAGGGACATTCTGCAGGATCAAAGCTGGGTGGAAAATGAATTCATCCCCACCGTGCAAAAGCGCGGCGCAGCCGTCATCGAAGCGCGCGGTCTATCCAGCGCGGCGAGTGCCGCCAATGCCGCCGTGTCGCATATCCACGACTGGATGCTCAGTTCCCACCACAACGACTGGGTCACCATGAGCGTGCCGTCCGATGGGAGTTATGGCATCCCCGAAGGCGTGATTTACGGCTTCCCCGTCACCTGCAAACACGGACATTTCAGCATCGTGCAAAATCTGCCCATCAGCGAACTGGGGCGCAGGCATATGGAAGAAAGTTATAGGGAACTGGCCGAAGAGCGCGACCACGTGAAGAATTTGCTGGGTTAACCCCCAAAAACCTTGTCATCCCGGCCTATTCCGGAATGACAAATTATTGGAGATTGCCGGAAATTGCCAGAATAAGAAAACTGCCTGCTAGTGTAGAATGCCCTGCTCTCAGAAGGAATCCATTGGAAAATTTATACAACATTCTTGGCGTATCCCCAACCGCAACACAGGAAGAAATCAAGAAGGCATACCGCTCTCTTGCCATGCGCCACCACCCTGACAGGAATAGCCACGCTGGCAGCACCGTCCGGTTCAATACCATCCAATCGGCCTATACGTTGCTTTCCGACCCCAAAAAACGCGCCGAATACGATCAAAGCCTGGACAACCGCATCATCCTCGACCCGGAGTACGAAGCCCGTTCGCTGTGGCGTTCATTGTTCAACCGCTGCGGTCTTACGCCCGATTAAATAAAAATCATGACAAGAATACATACCGAATTTGCCTATCAAGCCCGCGAACTGGGAATCCAGATCGAGGACACGCTGGGCGACCCTCCCAATCGAAAAAACTACGCCCGGGTGATTCAGTCGTTGCTTGACGAATTTGCCCGTGGCACGGAGATCAACGATGTAAACCTGCTGAGTTTCGCGCTGGCGGATCATCTGCGTTTCAACGATCCCGCCGGATTGCTGGCGCAAGCCGCAAGCTATGAGGGCGACGATGTCGCCAAGGTCTTATCGCTGGTGTCGTGTGCCAATGAAAGTGCCAACCGTGCGCTGACAAACGTTGCCGCGTCCGCCCCCGAACTGGCTCGCCGCGCAATCATCACGGCCTTTTTGTACAAGCACCCGAAACGCTGGTCAGAAGAAGATCACTCGCTGGAAACGCTACAAAAAAGCGAAAACGGCAACGACGACGACGAAGATCAACTCGCGCCGGGACATGACATCGAGCATTTATTTGATGCAAACGGAGACCAGAATGCCTGATAAAACCAACCTGCCCGCGCTCAGCCGCCAAATTACCGAACTGGTGTTAGCCGGTTCGCCCGACCATGCCGAAGCTGCATTGGACGAAACTGCAGAACAGTTCGGCGATCTGGCCGTGATTGAAGTGCTGGAGTCCCTTGAGCCGCAAGTCGCCGCCATGCACCTGGCCGCCTTTGATGGCGGCAAACTCTCTTTGGCGACACTGCTGATTTCCCCCAAAGCCTGGGCGCAAAGCCTGGCATTCTTCGCCGCCACCTGGACGCAGGACGCGATCGAGGACGAGCCGGAATTACTGGCCGAATCGCTGTTCGCGCATCTTCACGGCGTGCTGTTTGCCAGCGACGAACCGGATCGGCGCGCGGCACTCATCCACGAAGCTTTATCCACCGACTGGGGGACGACCGCCTTTGCCGCGATTTTCTCGACCGCCATCGAGGAAATCATCGAGCTCGCCAATGACATCCATGCGCGCGGCGCAGAAAGCAGCGGCCAGACGAACTCCGATCACGACATCATTCCGCTCGCCCTGGCTATCGCGCGCACCGATATGGATGCCTGGGATCGGGTACTGTTTGAACTCTTCCCCGACTGGCAACCCGGCGAAAACGAATTGCGCGCCCTGTCTGAAGCAGACGAAGACGACGAAGCTGCCCTCGGCTACGAATATGCCGTTCCGCGCACCACCCAGGAATTGCTGTTGCGCCTGCGCAAACAAGTACCGAGCAAAGCCATCAGCACACCTGAAGCGGGTGCTCGTCCCAGCATGGGCGAAGCTATTTTCGCGTGATGAAATTAGCCGCCTTTACGACGCGTCCGATTCCTTTGCTGGGGGCGCTGGAAACCCTCGCACAGCGTGCCAACCCCGACGAAGCGGCGCATTCCCTGTTGCATGAACTTGCCGGCATCACCGTGCTGGTCGCCCGAAAATTCACCAATGACAGGACGGCGGACGGCCTGCTCGAAGCATTTTACCTGACCCTGGGCTGCGTCTCGCTGGGCATGGTTCAAGCGGGCATTCCAGATGAGGATGAATCCGAACTGGCTTTCCTGCTGCAACACGGTGCCGAAAAGCTATTCCAGACCGGATTCCGGCGCGTCAGGGAATTGGCGAACCTGCCCAGCCACACCCTGGTTAGTGATTTCGACCATGACCCGGTTATATTGCAACGCGACATCAAGGCACTGTTTGTGGCACTGTGTCGCGCCGATCCCAGCGCGACATGGGCAGGCGATGAAACGTACCGAAATGAGCTGCTGGCCAGGCGCGACAACCAGGCCATCATTGACTGTGCGAAATGGTTGCGCAAAAAACATTACGCCGGCCCGATAAAAAGCAGCGATCTCGATGCCAACGCCGTGATTGACATCGCCATCATGTTTGCCATTCTGAATGACGGGCGCATCGTCGCGCGCACCGGACAGCGGGAAATCGAAAACCTGATTCGCCGCGCCCGCGAAACGCCAACGGAGATAGACGCGGGCTGGGATGCCTTATTGGCAAGCGTTCCCAGGGACTATCAAGTCTTTCTGCAAGCACGCATAAACGAACTCAGAAACACCCTGATTAAAAAAATCCTTTCAAAAACAGCGCTTAAAACCGTAGTCATGCATATACAACGCAATTTTGCGGGCGACGAACAGGAAATTGACTACGCCTGACCTGTCTGGATTTTCAGCAATACGACAAACCGCAAGGTTGTAAACAAGTTTGTGTTTGATTGATTTTTTTGGCGTATCCTCACGCAGGTAAGTTTAAGGGGGAGTTCCTTATGTCTACCGCCCGCCCGCCTGCTGTCGCAGGCATGTTTTACCCTGACGATGCCGCGCATCTCGCCCGGAAAGTACAACAACTGCTCGCCGAAGTCAGCCCTAAAATATTGATTCCAAAGGCTTTAATCGTCCCGCACGCTGGTTACATCTATTCCGGCGCGATCGCGGCGACGGCATATGCCACGCTCATCCCCATCGCTTCCCGCATTCGCCGTGTGGTGCTGCTGGGTCCGACGCATCGCGTCGCGGTGCGCGGCCTGGCACTGCCCGGCGCAGCTGCTTTCGACACCCCGCTGGGACGCGTGATGCTGGATGCCGCCGCCGCGCGCAGCATTGCCGATTTCCCGCAAATCAGCGTCCGCCCGGATGTCCACGCGCAGGAACATTCGCTGGAGGTGCAACTACCGTTTTTGCAAAGTGTGCTGACCGATTTCACCGTGCTGCCGCTGGCGGTGGGTATGGCCAGCAGCGAAGAAGTCGCCGAAGTGCTGGAAGCCGTCTGGGGCGGCGACGAAACCTTGATCGTCATCAGCTCCGATCTCTCGCACTATCTGCCTTACAACACTGCCCAACGGGTAGATCGGGAAACCACGCAAGCCATACTGAATTTGCAGCAACCCATCCCGCATGACCGCGCCTGTGGCGGCACGCCGATCAGCGGATTGATCCTTGCTGCACGGCATCATCATCTCACCCCGCATCTGCTGGATTTGCGCAACTCCGGCGACACCGCAGGCACGCGCGACCAGGTGGTGGGCTATACGGCCTTCGCTTTTACCGGGGAGAACCAGACATGAACGAGGTAACGCATTCCGCTCCCCCGGATAAAGGGGCTGTTTTGCTGCCGATCGCCCGCGCCGCGATCTCACAAGTCCTGAGCGTACCCTATGCGGCAGATGAAACCGCGCCGTGGCTGGCCGAGCATGGCGCGTGCTTCGTCACGCTCACCCAGCACGGCGAGTTGCGCGGCTGCATCGGATCGCTGCAGGCGCATCGCCCATTGCTCGCCGATGTAAAAAACAATGCCATATCCGCCGCGCTGCACGATCCGCGTTTCATGCCGTTGACCGTTGAGGAACTATCCATCACCGCTGTCGAAATCTCGCTGCTCTCGACTACCCAGGAGATGACTGTTCGCGACGAGGCCGATGCGCTGGCGCAGATGCGCCCCGGCGTGGATGGCATCATCTTCGAATACGGCAGATATCGCAGCACGTTTTTGCCGCAAGTATGGGAACAGCTCCCTTACCCGCGCCAGTTCATGGCGCAACTCAGGCGCAAAGCTGGTTTGCCTGACGATTTCTGGGCGGAAGGCGTAAAACTATCGCGCTACACCGTCAGCAAATGGAGCGAATAACGCCCTCAACCTTTCGGGGAAAATGACTGTCGAGGAGAACTGAAATGGACGAACCCATCAGCATGAGTGAGCGTTATCCCGCCAAATACTGGCACGCGCTTGCCGACGGACGCATCCAGTGCGACCTGTGCCCGCGCGACTGCAAGCTCCACGATGGCCAGCGCGGTGCATGCTTCGTGCGCGGCCGTGTCGGAGATACGATGGTGCTGACCACCTATGGGCGCTCGTCGGGTTTCTGCGTTGACCCTATCGAGAAGAAGCCGCTGTACAACTTCTATCCGGGCAGCAGCGTGTTGTCGTTCGGCACGGCGGGCTGCAACCTGGCCTGCAAATTCTGCCAGAACTGGGATATCTCCAAATCGCGCAGCTTCGACAAGCTCGCCGATCAGGCTACCCCGGAAGCCATTGCGCGCAGCGCAGAACGGCTCGGCTGCAAGAGCGTGGCCTTCACCTACAACGATCCGGTTATCTTTGCCGAATACGCGATGGACGTGAGTGATGCCTGCCACGCGCGCGGCATCCAAACCGTGGCGGTCACGGCGGGCTATATCCACGCGGCGGCGCGGCGCGACTTTTTCGCCAAAATGGATGCGGCGAACGTGGATTTGAAGGGGTTTACCGACGCGTTCTATGTCAAGCAGTGCGGCGCGCATCTGCAACCGGTGCTGGACACGCTAAAATATTTATGCAATGAAACCCGGGTTTGGGTCGAGCTGACTACCCTGCTGATACCGGGACTGAACGACAGCGAAACGGAAATCACCGCGATGAGCGAGTGGATCGCCCGCGAACTTGGCAAAGACGTGCCGCTGCATTTTTCCGCCTTCCATCCCGATTACAAGATGACCGGGATTCCCGCAACGCCGCCGGAGACACTGGTTCAGGCGCGGCAAATCGCCGAAGCTGCCGGACTGCACTACGTCTATACCGGCAACGTGCATAACATTGCGGGCGACACGACCTTTTGCCCTGTTTGCAACAGCCCCCTGATCGTGCGCGACTGGTATGAGATCGAGCAATACCGGATGACTCCCGATGGCCACTGCCCGGACTGCCACGCCGCCATCGCCGGACATTTCGAGAAATTCACCGGCCAATTCGGCAGACAACGCATCCGCGTGATGCCTTCGTGATCTTATACCGTTGCGGGTTGCCCCAGCAGCGCCTCGAACGCATCAATCGGCACGGGCTTGCTGAACAGATAACCCTGAAAAGCATGACAACCGCGCAAGTCCAGAAATTCCCGTTGCGCCTCGGTTTCCACGCCTTCCGCGATCACGTTCAGCCCCATCGCTTCGCTCATGGCGATGACGGTCTGCACGATGGCGGCATCGTTGGGATCGGTGGCGATGTCGCGCACGAACGACTGGTCTATCTTGATCTGATCCAGCGGCAGACGTTTCAGGTATTGCAGCGAGGAATACCCCGTGCCAAAATCGTCCATCGCAAACGAAACGCCCAACAGCTTGATTTCACGCATTTTAATGATGGTCGCTTCGGTGTTCTCCAGCACGATGCTTTCGGTCAGTTCCAGTTTCAGCAACGCAGGTTTCGCTCCCGACTCCAGTAGTACCCGCTGCACCTGCGAGACAAAATCGGCCTGAGAAAACTGTCTGGCACTGACGTTGACTGCCAGCGTCAGATTGCAGGTCAATGCGCTGTCCCGCCAGGTTTTCAGCTGGGCGCAGGCAGTTTTTAGTACCCACAGGCCGATCGGCACAATCATGCCCGTCTCTTCGGCCAGCGGGATGAATTGCAGCGGCGACACCAGTCCACGTTCGGGATGTTCCCAGCGCAACAGTACTTCCGCGCCAATGGCACGGCGCAGGCCGTCCACCTGTATCTGGTAATACAGGCGGAACTGCTGCTTTTCCAGCGCGCCGTGCATCTCGGTTTCCAGTTCGCTGCGAATTTCCAGCGCCGCCTGCATGGCAGGATCGTAGAAGCGCAAGGCATTGCGCCCCGCCGCCTTGGCCTGATACATCGCGGTATCGGCATACTTGAGCAGGTTGTCCATGTTTTCACGATGCCCCTGGAACAGCACGATACCGATGCTGGAGGTCGCGTGATGGGCATGGTTACTCAACTGATAGGGCTGATTCAACGCGGTGCTGATTTTTACACCCACCGCCTCGGCCTGCTGTGCCGCCTCGACCGCTTCGCTGCTCAACATTTCCAGCACCACCACAAACTCATCCCCGCCGAGACGGGCGATGTTATCGCCTTCGCGCACGCAGCAACGCATGCGCTCCGCCACCTCGACCAGCAGCAAATCGCCCACATCGTGCCCCTTGGTGTCGTTCAATGCCTTGAAATTATCCAGATCGAGGAACATCAACGCGCCGTAGTGCTGGCTGCGCTCGCTGACCGCTAGTGCCTTGGCCAGCCTGTCCAGCAACAGGCGGCGGTTGGGCAAACCGGTCAGCTCGTCATAAAAAGCCAACTGGTGAATTTCCTGTTCCGCCTTTTTGCGTATGCTGATGTCCAGAAAAGTTGCCACCGCGCCCGTCACGACACCATTTTTACTGACGGGATGCGACCAGTATTCGACCGTCACCGGCGTGCCATCACGACGCCAGAACACTTCGTCGTCCGCATGAACGGCTTCGTTGGCCTGGAATGCCTGATACATCCGGCATTCCTCGCACGGATAAACGCTGCCGTCCGCACGGCTATGGTGTATCAGTTCATGGATGTGTTTGCCGATAACTTCCCGTGCCTCCTGATAGCCCAAAATACGCAAAAATGCCGCATTGACAAAAGTGCACAGGCCATGGGTATCTACGCCATAAATACCTTCCGCGACAGAATTAAGCAGGCGCTCCAGGTTTTCTTCTGAATCGCGCAAAGCCTGTTGTACGGCCTTGCGTTCGGTGATGTCGCGGCATCCGCCATAAATACGGTTATTGGGCAACATCACCGCATTCAATTCCATCGGGATTTTTCTGCCATCCTTGCCGACCAGCCTGATCTCATAAACATGGCGTTCGCGATCCGCTTTGATTTTGCCGACTTGCTGGCGGTAAACCCGACACCAGTCAGGCGGCACGAGACCGAATACCGTCATCTCGTACAACTCGTGACGGCTATAACCCAATGCTTCGGTCACCCGATCGTTGGCATAAACAATTTGTCCGTCCGGCTTGCAGATAAAAACCAGATCGGGCGCGAATTTCAGCGTCATGCGCAACCGTTCTTCGCTTTCACGCAAAGACTGCATCATTTCGGCAGATTGACGCTGGCTATCTGCCTGCTGGCGCAAATGCTGCTGTTCCAGTGTCTGCAAAGCCTGTATTTGCGTCTTTGCCTGGCGTTGGTCGTAGAGACTGGCAAAAATCCCGCCACCGAACCACACAAAGGAAATCAGCGACACCATCAAGGCCATCAGGTGCGTATCTATCCTCGATTCGCCTGCCAGACACAGGCTGCCCGATTGAACGATCGCGCCCAACATGGCGGTGTAATGCATCCCGGAAATCGCCAGCCCCATGATCGCCGCACCCAGCAGAAAACGCGGTATGGGCAGCATCCTGACGCGTTCACCCTGATACATCATCAGCAGCGCCCCGCACGAAGCCCCCACGGCGATCAGCAGCGACAAGCCAAACATGAACGGATCATAGCCAATCGCCGGAAACATCTTCAGTGCATTCATGCCGGTGTAATGCATCAAACTGATGCCCGCACCCATCAACAGCCCGCTGACGGCGATGCGCCAGTAGCTGATATGCGCCGCGCGCAGCACCCAAAAACCCAACAACGCTGCTGCAATGGCGGGAAACATCGAGAGTATCGTCAAAAACGGGTCGAAGGCGACCGCAATAGGCAGATGCCAGGCTAACATGCCGATAAAGTGCATCGCCCAGATCGCCACACCCAGCGTGCAGCCGCCCGCCACCATCCACAGCATCGCCACGCGACCGCTGCTCTCGCGCATCCGCTGCGCGTGGGATAGCGCGGCGAATGAGCCGATGATGGCGACCAGCACCGACAACACCACCAACGATATATTCCAGGAGATTTGCACAAACGATCCTTCGTGTTAAACGGTGTCAGTTTAAACAAGCGCCCCGGCGTTATAAGCCCGGAACAAGACCGCTTATCCGGTTCAATTCAGCATTTTCAGTACGGGCAAATAAACCGGTGCTGCTCACGCTTGTCCATTGCGGTCTTATCGGCATCAATAAATACTTCTTTAGCCGCCGACCCGAAAATCCGGCAATCGGGTTTATCCCTGCGCCTATTTCGTGGACAATGCGCCCAGG
>JAVHSF010000018.1:0-2168 GCA_036172035.1 Gallionella sp.
GCCATTGCTGCGCCAGGAACAGCCAAAGCAGCCAGGATAAGTGTGTTCAATAATTTGCTGTGTGACATGATGTTTCCTTTCCGGTGATAAATAAAAAATAAATTTCCTGCACCCAGCTAAAAGCAAGATGCGTGCCATTTATTTTTTATTTATCATAAACAGATAGTTGGAATATTAACCCGGTTTTTCAAGGGAGGCCGTTCAGCCTGGCCGCGCACCATGAACACGCACCATTTTGCTACCGCGCACCAATAGCGTGCGCCGCCGCAAAGACCGAAATTTGCTACACTGCCAATAAAGCAGGATTCAGGATCAAGGAATCAGGATTCTGCAATCCATCATTACGATAAGGAGTTGTGCGATGCTGAATGCCAAAGTTTTTGAAGACCTGTCCGCCAAAGTCAGCGCGGCACTGGATAACAGCCCTGCAAAGGACATCGAGAAAAACATGCGCGCGCTGCTGGCACAAGGCCTCGCTAAACTCGATCTGGTGACCCGCGAAGAGTTCGATGTCCAGTCTCAGGTGCTGGCGCGCGCCCGCGAACAACTGACCGCACTGGAAGCGCGCATCGCCGAACTTGAAACGCAGCGCGACACTGCGGCAAAATAACATGAGTCTGGCTGTTCTTTACAGCCGCGCCTTGTCCGGCATGGAAGCCGCGCTGGTGACCGTCGAGGTACACCTCGCCAACGGCCTGCCCAGCTTCACCATCGTTGGCTTGCCGGAAACCGAAGTCAAGGAAAGCCGGGAGCGCGTGCGTGCCGCCTTGCAAAACTGCCAGTTTGATTTTCCCGCCCGCCGCATCACCGTCAATCTTGCCCCCGCCGATCTGCCCAAGGAAAGCGGACGCTACGATCTGCCCATTGCGCTGGGCATCCTGGCCGCGACCGGACAGATTCCCGCCGACCGGCTCGCAGCATATGAATACGCAGGTGAACTGGCGCTGACCGGCGAGCTGCGCCCGATACGTGGCGCGCTGGCGATGACCTATCGTGCCGCCAACTCGGGTCGCGCCTTCATTTTGCCCGCCGCCAATGCGGCGGAAGCCGCGCTGGTCGAAGACGCGGTGGTCTATCCCGCCAGCACCTTGTTGCAGGTCGCCGCCCATCTGGCCGGACGTGAAACGATGCTACCGCACGTTAGCCAGCCTGAAACCATCCCGCCACAGTACCCCGACATGAGCGAAGTGAAAGGACAGGAACAGGTCAAGCGCGCGCTGGAGATTGCCGCCGCTGGCGGACATAGCGTGCTGATGATGGGACCGCCCGGCACGGGGAAATCCATGCTGGCGGCACGTTTCCCCGGCATCCTGCCGCAAATGACCCAGCGGGAAGCACTGGAAAGCGCGGCCTTGCAATCGCTGGATGGCAGTTTCGATGTCACGAAATGGAAAACCCGTCCCTATCGCGCGCCGCACCATACCGCCTCAGGCGTGGCGCTGGTCGGCGGCGGCAGCAACCCGCGTCCCGGCGAGATTTCCATGGCCTTGCATGGCGTGCTGTTTCTGGATGAACTGCCCGAATTCGATCGCAGCGTGCTGGAAGTGTTGCGCGAGCCGCTGGAATCGGGTCATATCACCATCTCGCGCGCCGCGCGCCGCGCCGAGTTTCCCGCACAATTCCAGCTTATCGCGGCGATGAACCCCTGCCCGTGCGGCTATTACGGCCACTACAACGGCAAGTGCCGCTGCACCCCAGACCAGATTTCGCGTTACCGCAGCAAGATTTCCGGCCCCCTGCTGGATCGCATAGACATACAGATCGAAGTACCTGCCGTGCCGCAGAATGACTTGACCGGCAAGGCATCGGGCGAGACCAGCACCGCCATCCAGGCGCGTGTCGAAAGGGCGCACCAGCGGCAACTGGCGCGTCAGAACAAAGCCAATGCGCATTTGTCCGTCACCGAAATTGACACCCACTGCACCCCGGACGCGCCGGGTATCGCCCTGCTGCAACAAGCCATCAGCCGCCTGAATTTCTCTGCACGCGCCTACCACCGCGTGCTGAAAGTGGCGCGCACCATCGCCGATCTGGAAGACAGCGAGGCTGTCACCAGCTCGCATATCGCCGAGGCCGTGCAATATCGCCGCCTGAACTTCTGAGCGACTTTACTGCGACTGCGGCATGTAAGGATTAACCGAACAGCCTGCCGAAAAAGCCTTTTTTCT
>JAVHSF010000019.1:0-2152 GCA_036172035.1 Gallionella sp.
CCGTTAGATGACTCTCACCTTCGCCGCACCCTGCTTCATTCTGCCAATCACCGCAGCCTGCTCGAATCCGGCCTGCCGGAAGCAAGCCAGGACTTCATCGGCGGCTTCTGGTGCGACCGCTGCCAGCAGGCCGCCGCTGGTCTGGGCATCCGCCAGCAGTCGCTGTTGCCAACTGGCCACGCCTTCGGCGAATTGCACATCCCGACCATAGCTTTCCATGTTGCGTTCGATCGCACCAGGCCCATAGCCCTGCTGAACCAAAGGCAGCGCGGCAGACAACACGGGTACCTGATCGAACTGCACTTCGCCGCTCAGTCCGGCACCCCGGCACATTTCCAGCAAGTGGCCCAGCAGGCCGAAGCCGGTCACGTCAGTCAGCGCATGTACGGCGGCGATGTCAGACAGCGCAGTGCCAACCGAATTGAGTTGGGTGGTGTTGGCGATCAACTGCGCATAGCCCGCTTCCGACAGCGCCTCCTTTTTCAAGGCTGCCGCCAGTATGCCCACGCCCAGCCCCTTGCCGAGTATCAGCACATCGCCAGCACGGGCGCTGCTGTTCTGCTTGAGTTTTTCGGGATGCACCACGCCCAGCGCCACCAGACCATAGATGGGCTCGGGCGAGTCTATCGAATGACCGCCAGCGAGCGGGATGCCTGCCGCCTTGCAGACCGACTCGCCGCCTTGCAGAATCGCGCGTATCGCCTCGACCGGCAGCTTGCCTATCGGCATACCGACGATGGCCAGTGCCATGATGGGTGTGCCACCCATCGCATACACGTCGGACAAGGCATTGGTGGCAGCGATACGACCGAAATCGTAGGGGTCATCCACGATGGGCATGAAAAAATCGGTCGTCGCGATGATAGCCTGTTGGTCGTTCAGCCTATACACTGCCGCATCGTCGCTGTTCTCCGTGCCGACCAAGAGGTCGGGAAAAGGCAGTTTGTCTGCTGCCACACCGATGATTTGCTGCAATAGCGCGGGGGCAATTTTGCAGCCACATCCGCCGCCATGCGACAATTGAGTCAATTTGATTTCCGACATTACCGTACATTCCGACATAGGTTCTCCTGCAAACATGCTTTTCAAAACCGCAAAACTAGCACAGCTAGATGAATTTGACGACATTATTGACGTGCGCACCCCGGCGGAGTTTGCCGAAGACCATATCCCCGGCGCGATTAATTGCCCGGTACTCTCGGACGAAGAACGCATCAGGGTGGGTACGCTGTACAAACAGGTATCGCCCTTCGAAGCGCGCAAACTGGGCGCGGCACTGGTGTCGCGCAACATCGCCGATCATCTCGTCACGCGTTTTTACGACAAACCGAAATCATGGCGACCGCTGATTTATTGCTGGCGCGGCGGGCAACGCAGCGGCGCGATGTGTATCATCCTGGCGCAGGTCGGCTGGGCGGCGCACAAACTGGAAGGTGGCTACAAGGTTTATCGGCGCGCTGTACTGGATCAACTGGACACCCTGCCGCCGCAATTCACCTACCGCGTCATCTGCGGCCCGACCGGGTCGGGCAAGACTCGCTTGCTGGCTGCACTGGCCGCGCAAGGCAGGCAGGTACTCGACCTGGAAGGACTGGCGCAACATCGCGGCTCGGTGCTGGGCAGGCTGCCGGAACAGGCGCAACCCTCACAAAAATGCTTCGACAGCCAATTGCTACTCACCCTGCGATCCTTTGATCCGGCATTGCCCGTTTATGTGGAGGCCGAGAGCAGCAAAATCGGTCTGGTTGGCCTGCCGTCCGCGTTGTTCGCCGCGATGCACGAAAGCGACTGTCTGCTGATGGAAACGCCGCTTGAAGTGCGGGTCGCAGGGCTGCTGGAAGACTACCGCCATTATGTTGAAACCCCGTCATTATTCATCGAACACTTGCAGCCCTTGCTGCGATTTCACGGCGCGAAACAATTACAGCAATGGACGGATTCGATACTGGCGGGCGACTGCGCGAGCGTGGTGAGCGAGTTGCTCACCCTGCACTACGACCCCAGCTATCAACGCGCCGCGATCAGAAATTATCCAAAATTACCGACCGCACGACACCTCCCCACACCCGACATTTCGCAGGATTCACTCAATGAATTGGTTGCAACTATATGATTTAAAAAATATTTATATTAAACCCCACTTCCCACTTCC
>JAVHSF010000020.1:0-2128 GCA_036172035.1 Gallionella sp.
GTCGGGTTAGATTTGCGTTTTTATTTGCTCAGCCGTCTGCTTTGGAAATTTCTTGATAAGCCACAGCAAAACTGCAAGCTGATCTTGTGAGGTGGCGCGGCGAACTTGAATTAAAAGTTTTTGTAAATCGGGGCGTGTCAGAGTTGCATTTGATGCGCCCTCATTACACACGGAGCAAATTGCACGGAGATTTGACGGGTCATCAGTACCACCTATGCTCTTATCAATGATATGTCCAAGATGAAGTCTGGTTTTTCTTGTGGTGTCATATGGATGGGGTTCGCCAGCAACTGCGCCACACATTTGGCAAGTGAAGCCATTGCGGTCAAGGACAAAGGCGCGTGTTTCTTTCGATATTGCCCGCTCAAAGGCCGGTTGTGGTTTCGGATTTTCCAGCAGATATTGACCGGGTTTTAATTCGCTGCGGTCATTGTGCGTGAGGATCAAGTAGCCTTCTTCTGTGCGAAGCTCGCGAACACGTCGCGCCCACTCGGACTGATTGTCTCCAACGGCTCGCAACTCTTCGGAATCCATGACGCGGCCAACGTTCGCCAGAAAGTGCGCGCGTAGTTTTCCGCGCGCACCGCCTCTTTGCGTTTTTTCTTTTGCCATCGTTACGCCCGTTTAAGTTTTGGCTTGGCGGCGGCATTCAGTGCAGCCTGAATTTGCGCGCCAACAGCACGGGCAACAGGAGGGGGAAACGCATTGCCAATTTGACGGTACGCGGCGGTTTTTTTGCCGCTGAAGTGCCAATGATCAGGGAAACCCTGGATACGTGCGGTCATGCGAACTGTCAGGCGTGGCATACCGATAAAATCTTGTTCTGGAGCGGCATCAGCGATACCCATACCATCCACGCCAATTGATGCCCACGCTTTTTTTGCCCTGGTGGGGCCAAGATCGGGGCCACCATGTTTTTTACTACCACCAACCAACGTAGGGGCTATATCACAAGCTCTTTCGCGCCATGGTATTGCACCGCGCCAGCCGTTTGCAGCGATGAGGTCAAAAAGCGCCTCGCCGACAGTCGGCGGAGGGGCGATATGTGCTGACGGCCAATTGAAATATTCTGCGGCATTTTTCTTTAACGCCACAAAGACAACTCGTGGGCGCAACTGAGGAACGCCAAAATCGCTTGCGTTAAGCAAGCGCCATTCGGCGACATAGCCAAGTTTTTTTAAGTCGGCGATAATTTTTGCGCGGTACTCATCAAAAACAGAATCGAGCAGCCCCCTCACATTTTCTAGCATTACGGCTTGAGGCTGGCATTCAGACACCAATCGAATTGCCTCCGGGAAGAGGTCGCGCTCATCTTCGTTGCCATGTTGCTTGCCTGCCTGTGAAAAAGGCTGGCAAGGTACGCCGCCTGCCAGAAGCTCAATGCCTCTCCATTTTTCGGCTGAATAATGTCGGAGGTCGCCTTCTGTGACGTGCCAATGATTGCGATTGAAGCGGAGGGTTTGGCAAGCTGCTGTTTCAATCTCTACGAGGCTGACATGTTCAAAGCCAGCTTGTTCCAGCCCTAGAGCCTGACCGCCAGCACCAGCGCAAATCTCTATTGAATTTAGTGACATAAACCCGCGCCTTTTGTGTGTGATTCGCTGATTCTACAGGGCATCAGCTATTCGATAAAGCCTTGTTTCATGTGCTGCACTGGAATAATAGGGGACCAACCGCGGTTTAAAAAACCCCGCCAAGCCGCACCCTCCCTATTCCTGCAAATCTGAGTTCATCATGCCCCGTCGTGATGACATCGTATTACCGAATTGAAAACCGTGGTCTGTCCCCTATTATCTCTGATAATAAGTCATGCTGCCACCAACTCGCGCAGCACCTCCGGGTGTGATTCAGCGACGCGCAGCAGCGTTTTTGCAGCACCGGACGGGTTGCGTCGTCCTTGCTCCCATTCTTGCAAAGTGCGCAACGACACGCCCATCAGTTCAGCGAATTGCGATTGCGACAAACCGGATTTTTGTCGTGCGGCAATAACTGGCGAATAAACTACCGTACCCACCCCAGCTTTCATTTGGCGTACTGATTCAAGCAACTTTTCGCCAAGTTCTTTACCCGTCATTGATTTTTCAGCCATGATCTATCGTTTCCTTAATTGTTCTGAGAAGGTGCGCAG
>JAVHSF010000021.1:0-9964 GCA_036172035.1 Gallionella sp.
TTAAAGAGTGATTGAGCCAACAATCAAACAGTGAAATTCAAATAAAGGATAATACGGAAAAGTTTTGCCATAATTAACCCGTTGATCTCTCAACGGGTTAATTAAGACTGGCGGAGTGGACGGGACTCGAACCCGCGACCCCCGGCGTGACAGGCCGGTATTCTAACCAACTGAACTACCACTCCATAAACCTTGCTTTGTCTGGTGGGTGCTGACGGGTTCGAACCGCCGACATTCGCCTTGTAAGGGCGACGCTCTACCAACTGAGCTAAGCACCCGTATAAAATTACAACCGCATTCGCCAAACCCAAGGAAGTGCTGATTTATTCGGCCTTGCTATTTCCGCAAAAACAGAAACCTTTTTAATCAATACGCCGGATTCAGGCCTTTGCCGGACAACCAGCCACCGGGCAGCTGTATTATGGTCGCTGAGTGCCTGGCTAGTCGTTCTATCAATGACGAATAAATCAGCGACTCCCCAACTATGGATTCTCTGTCACTGGCTTGGGCAGACTTAGCTTGATTTCAGCACGCGCCTTTACGTCTTTCAAATAGGCGTTAAACATTTCATCGCCTGTCATCTGGCGCAGCTGCTGCGCATACTTGGCGCGTTTCGTGTCATCAGGCTTGTCGCCGCTCTTGACAGAGTCAACGCGCACCAGAATGAACCCATCCTGCCGGGATTCAGCACCAATATACTGCGGTAATTTTGTCGCATCCGCCTGAAATATCTGACGCACTACTGCCGCATCCAGCTTGCCATGCTGCGCGTGAGTAACTGACTGAACATCTGACCAATCCAATGCAACCTTACCACCCTGCTGCAATTGAGCGAGCAGCATTCTACCTTGTTTTTCTGCCATGTCCAGTGCTTTTTTGTGCAATATTTTTTGCTTGATCAAATCCTGGACTTCATTGAAGGAACGCGTAGCAGCAGGCTTATATTCCAGGATATGCGCAGCAAGCAAGGTGTTGGGAGCCACCTCGATTGCGGCCGTATTACGCTTGTTTTTAACCGCATCATCACTAAATACGGCTTCCAGCACCTTGGCCGTCCAAGGTTCGCCAACCGACGCACCTTTTACCAGCCAAGCGCTTTGTAAAACCTTTACGCCCGCCAACTCCGACGCGGGTCGCAAACTATCGCTTTGTTCATATACGGTATTACTAAATTTTTCAGCCAGTTCCGCGTAACTGTCAGCTGCCTGTTGCTGACGCAACTTGTTGATAATTTCATCCCTCACCGCCAGGAATGGTCGCGCTTCTGAAGGTCTGACTCCAAGCAATTTAATGATGTGATAACCGAATTCGGATTGCACCAACCCGGAAATTTCACCCGATTTAAGCGCAAAAGCCGCCTCATCAAACGGCTTGGTCATTATGCCCCTTGCAAACCAGCCCAGGTCGCCGCCGTTCATTGCCGAACCGGAGTCATGCGAATTCTGTTTGGCCAACTCGGCAAATTGCGCTGGATTTTGTCTGACCTGCTTCAACAATGCCTCCGCCTTTGCCCTGGCAGCATCCTTGTCAGCTTGCGGCGCATCAGCCGCCACCGCAATCAGGATATGGGCAGCCTGACGCTGCTCGGCAGTGCCAAATTCCGCTTGGCGCGCATCGTAATACTTCTTCACGTCTTCATCTTTGACAACAACCTTAGCCATCAAATCGTTGATTGAAAAAATCACATACTCAACCTGAGCCTGCTCGGCAAGCTTGAATTCTTTCTGATTCTGGTCGTAATAAGTCCTGGCTTCAACGTCATCAACCTTGACCAGCCCCATATAGGACTGCAATGACACACCAGCCACGCTGACGGCACGCTGCTGTTCGTTGATCGCAATAACGTTATCTGTGACGGTATTGGAAGCGTAACCATTCAGCGCATAGGATTCACGTAACTGCTGACCCAACAAATCGTCTCGCACCCGCGCCTCAAACATCAATGGCGACATGTTTTGACTACCCAGCGCGGCGGCGTAGCGAGCTTGATCAAATTTTCCGTCTTGTTTGAAAGCATCTATCCCGCCTATCAACCGGGCAACCTGCTCATCTGTCACCGTCAATCCCGCCGCCTTCGCGCGTTGAATCAGCAGGCGTTGTTCGACAAGATTTTCCAGTATGGCGCGCTTCGCATCAACCGATTCAAGCATTGAGGGATCAAAATTGGCACCTAACATTTGACGCATTCTATCCTGCTGCTGACGTAACGCCGTCTCAAATTCCTGCTGAGAAATTTTCGTTCCGTTTACGGTCGCAGGCGCGCCAGCATCCCCGGAATGACGATATGATTCCAAGCCAAAAAATGCAAAAGGCAAAGTAATCAACACCAGCACTATTTGCACCAGCCTTCTTCTCTCATGAACAAAATCAAACATAGCTATTACACCCAAACGTGATTTTTTACGACAGATATGAAAAAAGGCGAACTTTCGTTCGCCTTGATTTGGCGGAGTGGACGGGACTCGAACCCGCGACCCCCGGCGTGACAGGCCGGTATTCTAACCAACTGAACTACCACTCCATAAACCTTGCTTTGTCTGGTGGGTGCTGACGGGTTCGAACCGCCGACATTCGCCTTGTAAGGGCGACGCTCTACCAACTGAGCTAAGCACCCGACAAAGATTGCCATCCTACAGCATTTCTCCCATCTTTGCCAGCATGAAATTCATAATTTCAATGCTTGGTGGGAATGGCAACTTCGGTCAGGTTGGCTTCCGCTGTCAAATTAACCACCGGCAGCACAACCGAATCATCTTCTCTGGCCTCAGGCTTACGCTCCAACGCCATTTCAAGAACCTGCTCCACCCATCTGACCGGATGAATATCCAGCTTGTTTTTTACCTTGTCTGAAATTTCAGCAAGATCCTTGACGTTTTCTTCAGGAATCAACACCGTCTTAATGCCGCCACGCTGTGCCGCAATCAGTTTTTCCTTCAAACCACCAATCGGCAGCACTTCGCCGCGCAGTGTAATCTCGCCCGTCATGGCCACATCGGCGCGCACCGGTATCCCGGTCAACGCAGAAACCATCGCAGTACACATCCCTACCCCGGCACTCGGTCCATCCTTGGGTATCGCCCCCTCGGGCAAATGTATGTGCAAATCGGTTTTCTGATAGAAATCATCGTCTATACCCAGTCGCCTGGTGCGGCTACGCACCACACTCAAGGCCGCCTGTATGGATTCCTGCATGACTTCGCCCAGTTTACCAGTCGTCGTCGTTTTACCCTTGCCGGGCAACACGACAGCTTCGATTGTCAGCAATTCACCGCCAACCTCGGTCCAGGCCAGACCCGTCACCTGACCGACTTGATTGTGCTTCTCGGCCACACCGTACGAGTAGCGGCGCACACCAAGATATTTGTCGAGATTACGGGAGCTGACGGTAACAGAAGTATCGCTGGCTTTTAGCAGCAACGACTTCACCACCTTGCGGCAAATCTTGGAAATCTCGCGCTCCATGCCGCGCACCCCGGCTTCACGCACGTAATAACGAACGATGTCGCGCAAAGCAGTTTCAGTAATATTGATTTCTTCCGGCTTCAGTCCGTTATTCTTGATAGCCTTTGGAACCAGATACCTGGCAGCAATATTGATTTTTTCGTCTTCCATGTAACTGGAAACATGAATGATCTCCATGCGATCCAGCAGCGCATCCGGAATATTCAAGGTGTTGGCAGTAGCAACGAACATCACGTCGGACAGGTCATATTCCACTTCGACGTAATGATCCACAAAGGTACTGTTCTGCTCGGGATCCAGCACTTCCAGCAAAGCCGCTGAAGGATCTCCACGCATGTCCATGCCCATCTTATCCACTTCATCCAGCAAAAACAGGGGATTTTTGACGGCCACTTTACTCATGTTCTGCAATATCTTGCCCGGCATGGAACCGATGTAAGTACGGCGATGACCACGAATCTCCGATTCATCGCGCACACCGCCTAGCGACATCCGTACAAATTTACGATTTGTGGCGCGCGCGATGGATTGCCCAAGCGAGGTCTTGCCTACACCGGGAGGCCCGACCAGGCAAAGAATTGGCGCCTTGAGTTTATCCACGCGTTGTTGCACCGCCAGATATTCCAAAATGCGTTCCTTGACCCTATCCAACCCGTAGTGATCTTCTTCCAGGATCACTTCAGCACGCTTGAGATCGGCGCTAATTTTGGTCTTTTTCTTCCAGGGCAAAGCAATCAGCGCATCAATATAGTTACGCACCACAGTCGCCTCGGCAGCCATCGGCGACATCAGACGCAATTTCTTCAACTCAGATTCAGCTTTGGTGCGCGCCTCTTTAGACATGTGCGCATCCTTGATTTTCTTTTCCAGCTCATCCAAGTCGGAGCCTTCCTCTCCCTCACCCAACTCCTTCTGAATCGCTTTGACTTGCTCGTTCAAATAATACTCGCGCTGGCTTTTTTCCATCTGACGCTTGACCCGACCACGGATGCGCTTCTCGACTTGCAAGATATCTATCTCGCCTTCGAGCAAGCCCAACAAATGTTCCAGCCGCTTACGCACATCGGCTATCTCTAGCACGGCCTGTTTTTGCTCCAGCTTGAGCGGCAAATGTGCGGCGACAATATCCGCCAATCGTCCCGCTTCATCAATGCCTGCCAAAGAAGCCAGAATTTCCGGGGGAATCTTTTTGTTGAGTTTAACGTACTGCTCAAATTGCCCGATCAGCGCACGACGCATCGCTTCCGTTTCACTGGCATCGCCGTCTTCGACAGGCACCAGTTCGACAGTGGCATCAAAATGGCTATCCACATCAACCACATGCAACACCTTGACGCGATGCGTGCCTTCTACCAGCACCTTCACTGTGCCATCGGGAAGTTTGAGCATTTGCAGAATGTTCGCCATGCTGCCGATTGGAAACAAATCATCCGTTCCGGGATCGTCCTTGGAAGCTGATTTTTGCGCGACCAAAATAATCGCTTTCCCAGCCTCCATCGCCAGTTCCAGCGCCTTGATGGATTTAGTGCGCCCCACAAACAGCGGAATGACCATATGCGGGAAAACCACTACGTCGCGCAAAGGCAACAGCGGGTACAGTTCGGTGGCACTCGGGATTTTTAGTTCAGACATGGCAATAACCTTTTCATTGTCGGAGTGGCTACATGGAGGTAGCTTGGGAAAAATCAATCCCTGCGGGACAAAAAACAGGATGCTGAAAACTTGCTACGCAACCGGATTGCCGGTATCGCGCCAAACCATACCAGCGGCCATACCAGCGACCAGACTCATAATATCTTAACCGTCACGCACGATATGGCAATTCCAGCCACCCTGAACCACCCGGGTTCAAGGCAAAAGATTGAAAACGGGCAACCGGCAACTACGCTGCCTTGGGTGTATCGGCGTAAACGATGACCGGTTTGATTTCACCCGTCGAGCCGGATTCATCCAGCACGACCTTGCTGACATTGTTCATGGAAGGAAGATCAAACATCACGTCCAGCAGGGATTGTTCCATAATCGAACGCAACCCGCGCGCGCCAGTCTTGCGCGTCAAGGCTTTACGGGCAATCGCCGACAACACGCCTTCGTGAAACTCAAGGTCAACGCCTTCCATGGCAAACAGCTTTTGATACTGTTTAGTCAGGGCATTTTTGGGTTCAGTGAGAATTTGCACCAATGCCGCCTCGTCCAGTTCCTCCAGCGTCGCCACGACCGGCAAACGGCCAACGAATTCAGGTATCAGGCCGAATTTGACCAAATCCTCCGGTTCAACTTCGCGCAGGGTTGCGCCCGTCTTGCGTTCATCCTTGGAACTGATGGTCGCACCAAAACCAATACTGGCTTTGGAGGAACGATTTTTGATAACCTTTTCCAGGCCATCAAACGCGCCACCGCAAATAAACAGGATATTAGTCGTATCCACTTGCAGAAACTCGGTATTCGGGTGCTTGCGCCCACCTTGCGGCGGGATGGATGCCTTGGTGCCTTCGATCAGTTTGAGCAAAGCCTGCTGCACGCCTTCACCGGACACGTCGCGCGTAATCGAAGGGTTGTCCGATTTGCGCGCAATCTTGTCAATTTCGTCCACATACACGATGCCGCGCTGCGCTTTTTCGACGTTGTAATCAGATGCCTGCAACAGCTTCTGGATAATGTTTTCGACATCTTCACCGACATAACCCGCTTCAGTCAGCGTAGTCGCGTCGGCCATCACGAACGGCACATCCAGCATACGCGCGAGCGTTTGCGCCAACAGCGTTTTACCTGAACCGGTAGGACCTACCAGCAGGATATTGCTCTTGGACAACTCGACACCATCCTTCATGTCGGAGGCGAGTCGCTTGTAATGGTTATATACCGCTACCGACAAAATCCGCTTGGCTCTTTCCTGACCGATGACGTATTCGCCCAGTGTCGCGAAAATCTCCCGGGGTACCGGCAAATCACTCTTGCCGAGTTTGGCATCGCCGCCCTGCAACTCTTCGCGCATGATGTCATTACACAAGGTAATGCACTCGTCACATACGAACACGGACGGTCCTGCAATCAGCTTGCGAACTTCATGCTGGCTCTTGCCGCAGAATGAACAATAAAGCAGTTTCTCATCTGATTTTTTATCGCCAGCCATCTTTACGACCTTCCCTCAATTCAGTACTCAAACACGCTTTTCCAGCACCTGATCAACCAGACCATATTTCACCGCATCCGCCGCACTCAG
The DNA here is from genome assembly GCA_036172035.1 of Gallionella sp. Lineage (GTDB taxonomy): Bacteria > Pseudomonadota > Gammaproteobacteria > Burkholderiales > Gallionellaceae > Gallionella. The sequence continues at coordinate 6,686 of JAVHSF010000021.1, forward strand.
GAAGTTATCCCTATCGGTATCGCGCTCTATGGTTTCGATAGTTTGCCCGGTGTGAAACGCCAGCATCTGATTAAGTTTTTGTTTCAAATAAAGAATTTCTCTGGCATGAATCTCTATATCGGAAGCCTGCCCACGAAATCCGCCCAATGGCTGATGGATCATCACGCGAGAATTAGGCAAGCAGAAACGCTTACCTTTCTCGCCCGCCGTCAACAGGAACGAACCCATGCTGGCGGCTTGCCCTATGCACAGCGTGCTGACATGAGGCTTGATAAACTGCATGGTATCGTAAATCGCCATCCCCGCCGTAACCGAACCGCCCGGCGAATTGATGTAAAAATGAATATCCTTGTCAGGATTTTCAGATTCCAGAAACAACATCTGCGCAACAATCAGATTGGCACTGTGATCGTTTACTTCTCCGACCAGGAACACCACGCGCTCCTTGAGCAGGCGGGAATAAATGTCATATGCCCGTTCACCGCGCCCGCTGGTCTCGACGACCATGGGGATCATGCCGATGTTTTGCGTCTGCTGCCGTGACAACAGCCCCTCGTCGTAATGCATCTTAATTACCCATCAATTCTGCGAATTCCAAAGGCTTATCTACTACCTGGGCGCGAGCCAGCACCCATTCCACGACATTTTCTTCCAGCACCAAATTTTCGATTTCCTGCAAACGTGACGGATCGGCATAGTACCAACGCACCACGTCTTCTGGATGTTCAAAGCTCTGCGCATAGTCTTCTACCAGCGCACGGATTTTTTCCGGCTGCGCATTCAGACTATTTTTTTCGACCAAGTCTTCCAGAATCAAGCCCAGTTTGACGCGCTTCTCGGCACGTTCGCGGAACAATTCGGGCGGCAACTGCATACCTTTCATCTTCATGCCGCGCTGCTCCATATCCTGCACGGTCTGACGCATCAAGCGTTCCATTTCATGCCCGACCAAAGCCTTGGGCAATTCAAATACAGCCACCCTGGCCAGCGCATCCATCGCCGCTTCTTTAATGCGCGACTTCAAACGACGCTCCACTTCACGCGCCAGATTGTTGCGAATTTCTTCTGCGAGCTTGCCCACATCTCCATCGGCAATGCCGACCGCCATCGCAAAATCCGCATCCACTTCAGGCAATACCGGCGCTTCAACGCTGTTCAGCGTGACGGTAAAGGTCACTTCCTTGCCAGCCACATCTTTGCCATGATAATTTTCCGGAAAAGTCATGTTGAAGGATTTGACTTCGCCGATAGCCATTCCGACGATAGCCGCCTCAAACTCAGGCATCATGCGACCTGTACCCAGCGTAACCGGATAGTCCCTGGCTTCGCCGCCCTGAAATACTTCACCCTGCAACTTACCGACAAAATCAATCATCACCTTGTCGTCGTTTTGCGCAGCGCGAGTCACGGCAGCATAAGTCGCACGCTGCTTGCGCAAGGTGGCGACCGTATTATCCACGTCAGCCTGGCTCAACGCATAAGTCACACGCTCGACCGTCTCGGCTGCCACATCACCCAACACCACTTCGGGATAAACCTCAAAAGTCGCGCTGTATTCGATAGTTTCTGCAGCCGGGTCATTCGTCTTAAGCTCAAACTCCGGATTTCCGGCAACCTTGAGCGCCTTGGCTTGCACCGTTTCAACAAAAGAACGCTGCAAAATCTCGCTCAAGGCTTCTTGACGGGCTTGGGCACCAAAATACTGGTCGAGTATCTTGGTCGGAATCTTGCCCGGACGGAAACCGGAGATTTTCGCGGTACGACCAAAATGCTTCAAGCGCGCGGCAATTTGACCGCGAATCGCTTGCTGGGGAATAGATGCGTTCAGGCGACGTTCTAACGCGCTCACAGTTTCTACGCTGGGCATGCTGTATTTCCTTGAATTTAAATTTGAATGAGATGCTGGTGCGAAAGGAGAGACTCGAACTCTCACGCCGCGAGGCGCTGGAACCTAAATCCAGTGCGTCTACCAATTCCGCCACTTTCGCGCTGTATGCTTCCAGCCAAGGGGGCGGATTATAGCAGCATTCACGCGGCTGTCATCTAACGTCGAGTATTTGACCCAATTAAAAGCGGCAAGCAAACGCCAGGCTTATCTAGAAAATATTGCCCGCCACAGGAAACACAACGACGCTACGTCCACGCGATTTCCCCTGCATCAACTGCAAAAACACTTCCGGCAATCGCTCGAACATGACCGCATGCGCGACTGCCGCGAGTTGTTTTGGGTATAGGTCGGTTGCCAGACGATGCCAGATTTCGCGGCGCAATGGCATGGCGGTCGCGGCGGAATCAATGCCGATCAGCCGTATCCCGCGCAGGATGAAGGGCATCACGGTGGTGTGCAGTTCAATTCCGCCCGCATTGCCGAAGCTGGCAATCACCCCGTTCAGTTGCATGGTGCGCGTCAGCCAGGCCAGCGTTTCGCCGCCCACCGCATCCAGCGCACCTGCCCACTGCGCCTTTTCCAGCGGGTGCGTACCCATGACCAGCTCCTTGCGCGACAGAATTTCAGCCGCACCCAATGCTTTCAGATATTCGTGTTCGCTATCCTTGCCCGTCAACGCAACGACTCGATAACCTGACTGCGCCAGCATTTGTATCGCCAGACTCGCCACCCCGCCCGTTGCACCCGTCACGATGACGCGCCCGCTACCGGGTCGCAATTCATTTTGTTCCAGCCGATGAATGGACAGGGCTGCTGCAAAGCCTGCCGTTCCCAGCGTCATCGCATCAAACAAACTCAAACCCGACGGCAGCGGCACGATCCAGTCGGCGGGGACGCGAACCTGTTCGGCTAACCCGCCATCATGATCCACCCCCATGCCGTAACCGGTAACCAGCACCTCATCGCCCGGTTTGAAGCGTTCGTCTGTCGAGCTTGCCACCACCCCCGCCACATCCACCCCGCCGACACAGGGAAAGCGGCGTATCACTTTTCCCGCCCCCGTCGCGGCCAAGGCATCCTTGTAATTCACGCTGGAATAATGGGACTTAATCACTACCTCGCCAGGGTCGAGATCGTCCAAAGTCAGCTCAACGAACCGCCCGGCAGATTTACCGTCTTGCTCAAAAATCCGGTAGGCGAAAAATTTTTTCATTAGTGGTTGGTCATGAAAAATCAAAGTCAAAACCGCCGGTGGTTGCCCGGCAGCAAGTTGCCCACCATAAGCTGAGATTCAAAACCGTGCCGGATTCCCGCTTTCGCGGAAATGACAAAAACTTTTACAAATCCAGCAGCACCCTGCCCGGAAATTCCAGCGCTTCCTTGATTGCACC
>JAVHSF010000022.1:0-2122 GCA_036172035.1 Gallionella sp.
CAATGGCGCAGGAAAATGATCGGGGTTGCCGCCGAAATAAAGAACATCACCAACCGTGCTTTCCGTGCAGCTGGAAAACTGGCAGAAACTGATGGCGCGTCACCAAGCGAGGTGGATAACACAAGCCTCTTGAACGAGGAGGAACCCGTCGCAAAACAGAAAACTGCCAAAGCCACGAAAGCCGCAAAAGCTCTTCCAGCCGAAGACGAAGCGCTGACCGTCACTGAGTCCGTATCCTGATTTGCAACTCAACCAGCAACAAGCCAGAGCGGTTAATGCGCTAGGGCATTGTTCGGTGCTTGCCTGTCCAGGGTCAGGAAAAACACGCGTACTATCCATGCGAGCAGCCCGGTTGCTCAGTGAAAACAAAACCGGGCGGTTGTGCGCCGTTACGTTCACACGCGATGCCGCCGCTGAACTGAAGTCGCGCATTCTGCACTTATGCGGTGAGCGGGAAGCAAAGCGTCTGGCGGTCGGGACATTTCATTCGGTCGCGCTGTCACAGATTCAACGGTTGTCACACCTGTCAGGCATGAAGCTGCTATCGGACGGTGAGCGCATGGGGTTGCTTAGACGGTGTTACTCACAATACAAATGTGATGTACCTTTTGACAAGGTGCTTTCCGCCATTGATCGCGCCAAATCAAGGTTGGGGCAGACCATATTCAGCGATCCCGGCATCGAGGATGTGTTCAATGCCTACCAGCATCTGCTTGCCACAGAACACGGGATGGATTTCGCCGATATTTTGCTGACTGTCGTTAATGGGTTTCGAGACGAGAGCATCAAGCCGCTTGCCGTGCGCTGGTTGCTGGCTGATGAGTTTCAGGATGCGGACGAGGTGCAGGCGCAATGGGTGATTGAACATGGCATGGCTGGCATTGAGGTCACGATTGTTGGCGACGACGACCAAAGCCTCTATTCGTTTCGTAATGCGCTGGGCTACGCGGGGATGCTCCGTGTATCGCAAACGCTGGTTGCCCAGGAAATCACGCTGCCGATCAATTACCGCTGCGCACCTAATATCTTGGCTCACGCAGCCCGTTTGATTGCCAACAACCCGAACCGAGCCAACAAAGCCATCGAATCCGCCCGCGCCGCAAGCGGCATCGTCAAGACACATCGCGCCGCAGACAGAAGCGACGAAGCCAGCCTTGTTGTTGAGGCGATAAAGAAATCTGCCGACCAAGATTGGGCAATACTCGCGCGCACCAATAGTTTGCTGGAGGTAGTTGAGGCAGAATTGCTGGCAAGCGGCATTGACTATACGCTTTCAGGCGGAAAATCTGTTTGGGATGGTGTGACGGGCAGTGCCTTGGTTGGATTGCTTAAAAGCATACAATCTGACGGCTGGACGGGCATGGCCAATGCATTGTCGGTTTGCGGGATCAAGTCGGAATTGCTTAATTTGCATCACGACGATAAAAGTTGCGGGCAAATGCTGGAAAGAATCTTGATCCACGCACCCGAAAACGATGTGCGTACCAGAAAGACCATTGAGAGTGCGCGGCGCGGGTACGTTGAATGGCGGAGGCAAATAGCGGATGGCAATATGACGCTTGCCATCTATGCGGCAGCCAACTGGCTTGCGCAGCACGTCAAACAGGATCGCGGTAATCTGGTGAAAAAACTAGCCAGCCTCATTGCCAGGCTTAAAGGGTCGTTGGCGCAACGCTTAAATACGCTATCGAGAACAACAGATCGTACCAACGACACCGGCGTAGTGCTATCCACCTTGCACGGCAGCAAAGGTCTGGAGTTCGGCAGTGTGTGGATTATTGGCGCGGAAGATGGCAACTTGCCACACCCGGATTCCACCGAAGAAGAAGAGCGGCGATTGTTCTATGTGGGGATTACGCGCGCCAAGAACCGCTTGGAAATCAGCAGTTCGATTGAGGATGGATTGGGTTCCCGTTTCATCATAGAGGCGGGGTTTTAGTGGGTTGACTGCTTATTCCAGTTTAATCGGTCACTGATTTAAATCGCAAACCCGCTACCCGTTACGACAACAGCTAGGCCAGCAATACAAATCTCAATGACTACTATTTTGACTGGCAGCATTGAGTTCATAAGCAGGCGTACAAACAAGGGTAGAATGACTCAATTCATGGACCGCTGAGTG
>JAVHSF010000023.1:0-2111 GCA_036172035.1 Gallionella sp.
CGTAACCGACTGGCGGTGAGCGAAGTTGGATAGGCGGGTTATCAGGTCGGATGAGTGGTTTTTATTCGCTATGCCGGGACGCTTTTTCTTCGTCTATGTTGCGTGCCTCGGTCAACAAAAACGCCTTGAAAGCGAGAGCCGCAGCAGACAAACGCTTGTTGCTGCGGTGTGCGACATACCAGTGGCGCAGCAGCGGGAAATGTTCGACATCCAGCACTACCAGCCGTGCGGTTTCCAGTTCCAGTTCGATGCTGTGCAGCGACAAAATCCCCAGTCCCATCCCCGCTTGAACCGCTTGTTTGATGGCTTCGTTGGTCTCCATTTCCATGCTGATGTGCGGCTGGATGTGGTGTCGTGCGAACACGCGTTCCATCGCGCTGCGCGTACCCGAACCGCGCTCGCGGGACAAAAAGGTTTCTGTGGCGAGACTGGAAAACTTGACGTGTGCGAGTCTGGCGAGCGGGTGGCCGGGGGCAGCGATCACCACCAGCGGGTTGTCCAGAAAGGCGCTGGCATCAATATCCAGCCCCTCCGGCGGTTGCCCCATGATGGCGAGGTCGGTGGTGTTGCAGGCGAGGTCTTTGAGTACCGCATCGCGGTTGGCGACTTGCAGGTTTACGGCGATGTTGGGGTGGCGCCGACAAAATATCGCCAGCAGTTGCGGGGTGAAATAGTTGGCGGTGTTGACCACCGACAGGGTCAGGCGGCCCTTGCCCAAGCCTTTCATTTCGTCAAACAGCGCCTCCATTTCGTCCAGTTGCTGCGCGATGCTGCGCGCGTAGTGGAACAGTTCGCGACCCGCTTCGGTAAGAAATAGCTTTTTGCCTATCTGCTCAAATAAAGGCAGGCCGATATGCCCTTCCAGTTGCTTGATTTGCATGGACACTGCCGGTTGTGAAAGGTATAGTTCTTCCGCTGCGCGCGAGTGGTTCAGATGAGTGGCTACTTTTTCAAATACCTGGAGCTGGCGCAAGGTGAAATGCAGCATAGTGTAAAAATTTCGGGTTAAGGTAGTGCGGTAATCATAAACCATAAGCATGTCTTATGGTTTTTATAAAAACAATTGACTATCGCTTATGGGGCTGCCGCCCTATAGTAGCGACCTGTTACACGTTGTTGTTGGTAGTTAGTGAATTTATCGTTAACACACAGGAGAGGTAAACAATGGATCAATCTAATCGTTATGCAGATTTGTCTTTGAAAGAAGAAGATTTAATCGCTGGTGGCAAACATATTCTGGTTGCCTACAAAATGGCTCCTAACCCGGGCCACACTTATCTGGAAGCCGCAGCTCACTTTGCCGCCGAATCTTCGACCGGCACCAACGTGGAAGTTTCGACCACCGATGATTTCACCAAGGGCGTAGACGCGCTGGTGTATTTGATTGACGAAGCGACCGAAGACATGCGCATCGCCTTCCCGCTGGAATTGTTCGACCGCAATGTGACCGATGGCCGCATGATGATGGTGTCGTTCCTGACCTGCGCGATCGGCAACAATCAAGGTATGGGCGACATCAAACATGCCAAGATGATTGACTTCTATGTACCCCCCCGCGCCGTGCAACTGTTCGACGGTCCGACCAAGGGTATCGAAGATATGTGGCGCATCCTGGGTCGTCCGGTTGTCAACGGCGGCTACATTTCCGGCACCATCATCAAGCCCAAGCTGGGTCTGCGTCCTGAGCCATTTGCTCGCGCAGCTTACCAATTCTGGCTGGGCGGCGATTTCATCAAGAACGACGAACCACAAGGTAACCAGACTTTCTGCCCATTGAAGAAAGTGTTGCCGCTGGTTTATGACTCGATGAAACGCGCCCAGGACGAAACCGGCGATGCCAAACTGTTCTCCATGAACATCACCGCAGACGACCACTATGAAATGTGTGCCCGTGCCGACATGGCGCTGGAAATATTTGGTCCGGATGCAGACAAGCTGGCATTCCTGGTGGACGGTTTTGTAGGCGGTCCCGGCATGATTACCACTGCACGTCGCCAATATGCGGATCAGTTCCTGCACTATCACCGCGCCGGTCACGGTATGGTGACTTCGCCTTCCGCCAAACGCGGTTACACCGCGTTCGTGCTGGCCAAGATGAGCCGTCTGCAAGG
>JAVHSF010000024.1:0-2093 GCA_036172035.1 Gallionella sp.
CAATTAAGAATGATTTGCGGTGTTTGGGTCGCATCTATCTGTACGTCGGTAACTATTGCCTGTTTGCGAGGGCGAAAACGCCCCAGGGAAAATTAAAAAAAGCTTTCTGGAACAACGATGATGTCGCCAGGCCGCATGGGTATATTGGCGGATATATCACCGTCCCTAATCAGATCATCCAGGCGCACGATGAACTGCTGTTGAGTACCATCTTTCAGGTTGCGTATGACACGCGTATCGTTGCCGGCGGCAAATTCGGTTATTCCGCCCACTGCGATGACTACATCCAGCATGGTCATATTGTCACGATAGGGTAGCGCCTGGGGTTTTGCGGCCTGACCGATGACCCGGATCTGCTCACTATATGGCCCGACAAATCCTGTCACGATAATGGTAACGATGGGTTCCATAATGTACTTTGACAATGTCTTTTCGATATCGCGAGCCAATTGTGAACTGGATTTTCCGGCGGCTGGCATATCCTCAACCAAAGGGATGGTGATTTTGCCATCTGGTCGGACTGGAACGGATATTGAAACATCAGGGTTGCGCCAGACGACAATGTTCAGATTGTCGCCGGGTCCGATTAAATATTCATGGTTGGGTGCAGGTTCTGCAACAATATCCGATATTTGCTGATTGGCACAGCCGACCAGCGAAAGGGTAGAAAATATCAAGGCAAGACTAGCCAACCCTCTCGCCATACCAATAAATTGTAATTTGTTCAATTGTATTTCCTCTTGCGCAGTTTGGAAGAAATGCCCGCAGTGCCGAAATATGCTTGGAATTTTACAGGCATAACCGTGCTTGCGTATCTGTCGTCACCTAAAATTTGGGTCAATTCCGCATTTATTTCCGCAGTGTATTTGTATAATAAGCGATAATCTTGCGACGTTGCGGGCGGGCTGCTGGTTCATTCAGGTTGGTTCGCTGCAAAATCATGTATCGTCGTTCATGCGTGGCAAATCACAAGCGAACGAATTGTATCATCGCTTAATTCAGTTGGTTATCCTATTCGGAATACAGACAAGATGCTGATAAACAGTCTTTATAAATTCATCGCCAAGCGTCTATCACCTGCGGGGAAAAACGCACAATTGACTGTTTTGACTTACCACCGTGTTTTGCTCGATCAAGACATACTCTTCCATCACGAAGTAACCTGTGCATCGTTCAATGCGCAGTTGTTGCGTTTGAAGGCGGTGTTCAATGTGTTGCCCCTGTTTGATGCTGTCGAGCACCTGAAAGCAGGGACGTTGCCCGACCGTGCAGCTTGCATCACTTTTGATGACGGGTATGCGGACAATGCTACGAATGCCGCGCTCATATTACAACGGCACGGTCTGACGGCCACTTTCTTCATAGCAACGGCCTATCTTAACGGCGGGCGCATGTTTAACGATACGGTGATCGAATCTATTCGCCGTTGTCAATCGAGCGGGTTGGATTTAACCGCTCTGGGCTTGGGGCAGTACGACTTGGCCACGTCTGATGCCAAAGTGAGTGCCATCGGTCAAATTCTGCCACAGATAAAGTATTTGCCTTGGGCAGAACGTGAGACCCTTGCAGCCCATATAGCTAAACTGGCCTTCAGCGGTACGTTGCCAGACAATTTGATGATGACGACAGATCAACTCAAAGGTTTACAGAGAGCGGGAATGGAGATAGGCGGACACACCGCGCGACATCCGATTCTCGCTAAACTGGACGCGGATGCCGTGAGGCGGGAAATTTTTTCCGGCAGGCAGTTTCTTGAGGACGCGCTCGGTGTGCCGGTACGCTTGTTTGCTTATCCTAACGGTAAACCGGGTATTGATTTCCTGCCTGAGCAGGCGAACATTGTTCGCGAACTCGGATTTGCGGCGGCAGTCACCACGCAGAGTGGTGCCGCATCGCAATCCACCGATCCGTACCAATTGCCGCGTTTCACACCTTGGCGACCGGATGTCGCCTGTTTTATTCCCGAATTATTGATCAACCTGCGAAACAGCAGACGTGTAATTTGGTCAAGACGTGAACCATTATGCCTTATTCATTGAACCCTATACTTGCATTTGATCGAAAACGTGGGGTGTCGTGCAAGCCAAAACGTG
>JAVHSF010000025.1:0-2073 GCA_036172035.1 Gallionella sp.
TTAACGATAAAGATAACCGAACAAACATGACCAATACACTCAACAACAGCGCGAATCTGACGCTTTATGGGCGAAGAAGTCAAGCCTGACATCCTGTCATACCGACCTGACCTCAGTTCCCGCATGATGGCTCGCAACGTTACAGGGCGATTGCGCTTCTCCGTTATAATCGCTCACCTCATTCAACCTGATTCCTGCCTCATGCCATCCATCCGGTTATTACCCGACCTGCTCATCAACCAGATTGCCGCCGGTGAGGTCATCGAACGCCCCGCCGCCGCGCTCAAGGAATTGCTGGAAAACAGTCTGGACGCGGGAGCTACCGAGATTAGCGTGCAACTGGAACAGGGCGGCATCAAACGCCTGCTGGTGCGCGACAACGGTCGCGGCATCGGCAAGGCAGACCTGCCGCTGGCGCTGATGCGCCACGCCACCAGCAAGATCGCCTCGCTGGACGACTTACAAAACGTCGCCAGCATGGGCTTTCGCGGCGAGGCACTGGCCAGCATGGCCGCCGTAGCGCAACTGACGCTCTCCAGCCGCAGCGCCGACGACGCGCACGGCTGGCAAATCGAGGCGCTGGACGGACGAATCGGCGAACCTGCGCCATCGAGCCAGGGTTTGGGTACGACCGTGGACATCCGCGAGCTGTATTTCAACACCCCGGCACGCCGCAAGTTCCTGAAAAGCGAGGCCACCGAATTCGCCCATTGTCAGGAGACCTTCAAGCGCATCGCCCTGTCGCGCCCCGACATCGGCTTCACCCTGCAACACAATGGTCGCACTATCTGGCAACTTGCCGCCCAACCAGGCGAACAGGCTGCCCTCAAGCGTGTCGCCGCGTTGCTGGGCGACGAGTTCGGCCACGCTGCAATCGGCGTTTCCCACCAGGTCGCGGCCCTTTCACTGCAAGGCCTGGCCGCCCTGCCAGCCTATTCGCGCGCCAACCGCGACGCACAGTATTTCTTCGTCAACGGGCGTTTCGTGCGCGACAAGGTCGCCAGCCACGCCTTGCGTCAGGCCTATCAGGACATCCTGCACCACCAGCGCCACCCGGCCTTCGTGCTGTTCCTCGAACTGCCGCCCGAACAAGTGGACGTGAACGTGCATCCGGCCAAAAGCGAAGTGCGCTTCCGCGAGAGCCAGGGCATCCACCAGTTCATTTTCCACACCCTGCAACAGGCGTTGAGCAAGCCAATGCAGGAATCGTCATGCTCGCCGGGGGATACAGTTCATCAACAACACCATGCGAATACCGCATTCACCCCCGCGCAGCAGCAGCGCATCCCGTTCGGCGCAGCACAACTGAATGCCAGCTATCGGGTGTGGGAAATGCAGAATCAGGATGCAGGATTCAGGATGCAGGATTCAGCACAAGCTAATAGTGAGTGGAAAGTGGCGAGTGGGAAAACGGCAAGTAGTCAGTGGGAAGTCGGAAGTGGCAAAACCGCACCGGATTCCCACTTACCACTTGCTACTCACGACTCCCCGCCCTTGGGTTTTGCCTTGGCGCAACTGTCCGGCATCTACATCCTGGCGCAGAACCAGCAAGGGCTGGTGGTTGTGGACATGCACGCCGCCCATGAGCGCGTGGTCTATGAAAAACTGAAAACCGCGCTGGATGCCGAGCGCATCGCCACCCAGCCGCTGTTGATCCCGGTCAGTTTTTACGCCGAACCACTGGATGTCGCCACCGCCGAAGCCGAACAGGATGCCTTGCAAAAACTGGGCTTCGACCTCAAACCGCTGTCGCCCACCACGCTCGCGGTGCGCGCCATGCCTGCACTGCTCAAGCAGGCGGAAGCCGAAGCCGCCGCCCGCGAAGTGCTGCATGAACTGCGCGAATATGGTGCCAGCCGCGCGCTCACCGAACGCCGCAACCAACTGTTGTCCAGCCTGGCCTGCCACGGCGCAGTGCGCGCCAACCGCATCCTGACCCTGCCCGAGATGAACGCGCTGCTGCGCGAGATGGAACAGACAGAACGCGCCGATCAGTGCAACCACGGCAGGCCGACCTGGTTCCAGATGACGCTCTACGAGTTGGACAAGATGTTCATGAGGGGACAGTGAAAA
>JAVHSF010000026.1:0-2038 GCA_036172035.1 Gallionella sp.
AATCTCTCAGGTATCAAGGACAGATGGGGCGCAGCACGAACTCGTGCTGCGCCTTTTTTATTTTTTGGAAAGCGACCATGACGACTCTTAAACAGACCCCCTTGAACGCGGCGCACCGCGCGATGGGTGCAAAAATGGTGGACTTCGGCGGCTGGGACATGCCGGTGAATTACGGTTCACAAATAGATGAACACCACCAGGTGCGCCACGACTGCGGCATGTTCGACGTGTCGCACATGCGCGTAGTGGATGTGAAAGGCGCAGGGGTACGCGACTTTTTGCGCACCCTGCTGGCGAACAATGTGGACAAGCTGACCCTGCCCGGCAAAGCGTTATATTCCACCATGCTGCTGGAAAACGGCGGCGTGATTGACGATTTGATCGTCTATTTCATGACCGAAGACTGGTTTCGCATCGTGGTGAATGCGGGAACGGCAGACAAGGACATCGCCTGGATGAAAAAACAGGCCGATCTGGTCGCCCCCGAACTCGATGTCACCGATCATCCCGAACTGGCGATGATCGCGGTGCAAGGCCCGAACGCGCGCGCCAGGGTGTGGCAGGCATTGCCGGGCAGCCAGAATTTAACCGAGAAACTGATCCCGTTCAGCGCGGCTGAGATGGGCGCGATGTTCATCGCGCGCACCGGCTACACCGGCGAGGATGGTTTCGAGATCATGCTGCCCGCCAATGCCGCGCCATTTTTCTGGAATATCCTGGCAGAAAAAGGCGTAAAACCCATTGGCCTCGGCGCACGCGATACCTTGCGCCTGGAAGCGGGCATGAACCTGTATGGCCACGACATGAACGAGAGCGTAGGCCCCTTGGAATCGGGACTTGCCTGGACGGTGGATTTGACCAGCCCGCGCAACTTTATCGGCAAGGCGGCGCTGCTCGCCAACCCGCCCACCACGAAACTGGTCGGTCTGGTGCTGCTGGATCGGGGCGTGTTGCGCGACCACCAGAAAGTGCTGACGGCGCACGGTGAAGGCGAAATCACCAGTGGCAGCTTTTCGCCGACGCTGAACAAATCCATCGCGCTGGCGCGCTTGCCGAATGATGTCGCCATGGGTGACACCGTGCAGGTGGCGATTCGCGATAAGATGCTCGCCGCGCAAGTGGTGAAATACCCGTTCGCCCGCAACGGCAAAGGTTTACTTTAATAATCAACAGACACATGTCGGATTATCCCCAACCAAAGCATCTGAGGACAAGCGCGATAAATCCGCCAACCCAACCTACGAAATAATTTCAAGGAGATCACATGAGCAATCCATCCAATCTGAAGTACACCGCCTCCCACGAATGGGTCAAAACCGAAGCCGACGGCACGGTGTCCGTCGGTATCACCGAACATGCGCAGGAGCTACTGGGAGACATGGTGTACGTTGAAGCGCCCGCCGTTGGCCGCCACCTGAAAGCACGTGAAGAATGCGCCGTGGTCGAATCGGTCAAGGCAGCCGCCGATGTTTACGCACCCGTTTCCGGCACTGTCACTGAAATCAACGGCAATCTGGACAGCAGCCCGGAAGACATCAACACCGACCCTTACGGCGCTTGGATCTTCAAGATGAAGCCAGACAACGCGGCGGATGTGGCGGCATTGCTGGATGCCGCAGGCTATCAGGCCGCCGTTGAAAGCGAAGAACACTAAAAGCAGGATGCAGGATTCAGGAGTCAGGATACAAAAACCCTTTCTTCGATCATGAATCCCGCAACAACACCCATCTGAATCCTGAATCCCGAATCCCGAATCCTATGAACACAGATCAATTTGTAAATCGCCACAACGGCTCATCCGAACAGGACGTTCAGGACATGCTCAGGAAGATCAACGCACCCTCGCTCGATGCGCTGATAGATCAGACCGTGCCGACCAGCATCCGCTTGCAACAGCCACTCAATTTGCCTGAAGGCCTGTCCGAATACGAGTATCTAAAGCATCTGCGCGGCATCGCGGCGAACAACAGGCTTTATAAATCCTACATCGGGCTGGGCTATTACGACACCGTGCTGCCGCCGGTGATCCAGCGCAACG
>JAVHSF010000027.1:0-9573 GCA_036172035.1 Gallionella sp.
GACCCGATACATTACGGTCATTTGCGGCTTGCCGAGGAGATGCGCGAGCTGGCCGGGTTGCAGCAAATCCGCTTCATTCCGGCTGGCAATCCGTCGCACCGTGATGCACCGCAAGTCACCGCCGCACAGCGCAGCGCGATGGTCAGTCTGGCGATAGCCGATCAACCCGCCTTTGTGCTGGATGAACGCGAGGTCAGGCGCGCCAGCAGGAGCTTTACCGTGGATACCCTGCGCGAACTGCGCGCCGAACTGGGCGAAGCGCAACCGCTGTGCCTGCTGATGGGCGGCGATGCTTTCCTGCAACTGCACACCTGGCACGAATGGGAAAAATTGCTGGATCTGGCGCACGTCGTGGTAGGCTACCGTCCGGGCTATACCCTGAAAGAACGCATCCACAGCGCACCCGCAAAATTACGCGAACACTATTTGCAACACCTGTGTAATGTGGATTATTTATCGCAACATGCCGCTGGCGGTATCGCCGAACTGGCGATACCCAAACTGGAAATCTCCGCCACGCTGATACGCAACCGCGTGGCAGAAAATCGTACCATCCGCTATCTTCTGCCCGCTACTGTGGCCAATTACATTTATCAACACCATTTATACACCCCATGTTAAATCTCGAAGAAAAAATCAAGGCGGTTGTCTCCGCACTGGAAGACATCAAGGCAACCGACATCACCATCATTGATACCAGCAAGCGCAGCACGCTGTTTGATCGCATGGTTATCGCCAGCGCCAATTCCACCCGCCAGACCCGTGCGATTGCCGACAATGTATCGGTCAAGCTCAAGGAACTGGGCGAACAAGTCATTGGCCGCGAAGGCGACGAAAGTTCCGACTGGGTGCTGGTGGATCTGGGCGATGTGCTGGTTCACGTCATGCAACACGCCGCGCGCGAGTATTACAACCTTGAAGAGTTGTGGAGCAGGGCTGAAGCAGTGCGCCCAAAACTCGCCAAAGCGCCAGAATAGTGGCGCGACGCGCCACGACCCTACCGGTTTCACGATGAAACTCGTTATCGTCAGCGTCGGACACAAAATGCCCGGCTGGATCATGACAGGCTGCAACGAGTACACCAAACGTATGCCGCGCGAGGCAAAGATTGAACTGCTGGAAATCAAGCCGGAACCGCGCACCACAGGCAAAAACATCCAGCAAATCATGGCAGCAGAAGCCCAGCGCATCCTGGCTGCACTGCCGCAAAACTGCCGCCGCATCGCGCTGGACGAACACGGCGCACAGCCCACCACCAAACAGCTCGCGGCGCAGATGAAAGACTGGATGAGCGAAGGGCGCGATGTGGCCTTCATCATCGGCGGCGCGGACGGGCTGCACGACACGCTAAAACAGTCCGCTCAACAGATGATGGCGTTATCCGCCTTGACATTGCCTCATGCATTTGTGCGCGTGCTGCTTGCCGAACAGTTGTATCGAGCCTACAGCCTGCTGCACAATCACCCCTATCACAGAGAATAGCGAGAACGTCATGAGTTTCAAGCCAGCACGCATCTATCTAGCCTCACAAAGTCCGCGCCGACGCGAATTACTCAAACAAATCGGCATCAGTTTTGAATTGTTGCTATTGCGTGCGAATGTGCGTCGCCAGATTGATGTAGATGAGACCCCCCTGCCCGGCGAATCTCCAGAAGTATTTGCACGGCGCATTTGTCAGGAAAAGGCAAAAGCCGGTTACGACACGCTCCACTTGCGCAATTTACCTGCGCATCCGGTGTTGGCCGCCGACACCATCGTCACGCTGGACGGAAAAATTTTTGGCAAACCTGAAGATGCCGAACAGGCAGCCGCGATGCTGCGCGCACTTTCCGGGCGCGAACACCAGGTACTGAGTGCCGTCGCCATGGCGAGTGAGAACCTTCTCGAAACCCGGCTTTCCCTTTCCACAGTACGCTTCGCCGAACTCGACGAAGCGCGCATTCAACGCTATTTGCAAACGGGCGAATACCGTGACAAGGCCGGCAGCTACGCCATTCAAGGCCAGGCGGCGGCGTTCATCGAATACCTCTCCGGCAGCTATTCAGGCGTGATGGGCTTGCCGCTGGCTGAAACGGTGCAACTGCTACAACGCTTTGATTGTCCCGCACCTTGACGATTTGCCCCAACCCAAACGCATAACACCTTAACGGCATAATAAAAACTCATGAGCGAAGAAATACTGATCAACGTCACCCCGCAGGAAACCCGTGTTGCGGTGATGCAGTTGGGCGTAGTACAAGACCTGCACATCGAGCGTAGCAGCCACCGTGGCATCGCGGGCAATGTTTATCTGGGCTGCGTCAAACGCGTATTGCCCGGAATGCAGTCGGCGTTTATTGATATTGGCCTGGAACGCTCGGCCTTTTTGCATGTCGCCGATATCTGGGAAAACAGCAACAACGATGAACCCGCCAAACCCATCGAACGCATCCTGTTTGAAGGTCAGGACTTGCTGGTGCAAGTCATCAAGGAACCCATCGGCACGAAAGGGGCACGCCTGACCACCCAGCTTAGTTTCGCCGGCCGCTTGCTGGTATTTTTACCTCAGGAGTCCCATATCGGTGTCTCGCAGCGCATCGAAGGGTTGGAACAGCGTGATGCCTTACGCGCGTCCTTGCAAGTGTTGTTGCCGCCCGAACACAAGGGTGGCTACATCATCCGCACCGTGGCGGAAACAACCCGCGATACCGACTTCGTCAATGATATTGCCTATCTCGACAAACTCTGGAGCAACCTGCAAACCGCCGCCAAAACCGCCCACTCCCCACAGATGTTATATCAGGAACTGGACATCAGCTTGCGCGTGTTACGCGATTTTGTCGGTCAGGAAACCACCAAAATTTTGGTTGATTCACGCAGCACCCGCCAGAAAATGCAGGAATTCGCACACAACTACCATGCCGAAGCGTCTGCCTTGATCGAACACTATCCGGGGGTCAGACCCCTGTTTGACCTGTTCAACATTGAGGAAGAAATCGAACGCGCCCTTTCCAAACGCGTGGATTTGAAATCCGGCGGGTATCTGATCATAGACCAGACCGAGGCGATGACGACCGTGGATGTCAACACCGGCGGATTTGTCGGTGCGCGCAATTTTGACGACACCATTTTCAAGACCAATCTGGAAGCCACGCAGGTCATCGCACGGCAACTGCGCCTGCGCAATCTGGGCGGCATCATCATCTGCGACTTCATAGACATGGACAACCTGCAACACCGCGACGCGGTCATGGAAGCCTTCAAAAAAGCCCTGGCACGCGACCACACGCGCATCAGCGTGAATAATTTTTCACCGCTGGGGTTGATCGAAATGACCCGCAAGCGCACCCGCGAAAGCCTGGCGCATGTGTTATGCGAGCCTTGCCCGGTTTGCAAAGGGCGCGGCGAGCTGAAAACACCGCAAACCGTGTGTTACGAAATCCTGCGCGACATCGTCCGCGAGGCGCGCCAGTTTGATGCCAGCGAATACCGCATCCTGGCCTCGCAACAGGTGATTGATATGTTCCTGGAAGAAGAGTCGTCATCACTGGCGCAGCTTTCCGACTTTATCGGCAAACCGATCTCCATGCTGGTGGAGACGCAATACAATCAAGAGCAATACGATGTCATCCTGATGTAGGGTTGCCGCGTTAGCCTACCCGGTCTGCTTTTCTGACCCGCGTTGCGGGTAACGCGTCACAACTTCCAATAAAATCAACCAAATCAAATCAGGGATTAAATATGCTTAAGAAACAAATTGTTATTGCCATTGCCGCGACCTTGCTTGGCACACTCGCCGTTGCCGGACAGGCCGCGAACGAACCCGAACACACCGGGCATGAACACGCCGAACATCATGCAGCGCATCACCCGCACTGGGCTTACGACGGCTCAAACGGCCCCGACCACTGGAGCGATCTGGATGCCCAATATGCCACTTGCCACACGGGAAAAAATCAATCTCCCATCAACCTGACCCATTTTACCGATGCCGAACTCCCGCCCATCCAGTTTAATTACCAGGCGGGCGGAGACGAAATCGTCAACAACGGCCACACCATCCAGGTCAACTATGCCGCAGGCAGCACCATCACGCTCAGTGGTCAAACCTTTGAACTGAAACAGTTCCACGCACATGCGCCTAGCGAGAACCAGATCAATGGCAAATCGTTCCCGATGGAAGCGCATTTTGTCCATGCCGATGACCACGGCAATCTGGCTGTCATCGCAGTGATGTTTGAAGAAGGCGCGGTCAATGCAGAACTGGAAAAGGCCTGGAAAGCCATGCCGGAAGAAGAAGGGAAATCCGTAAAACTCGGCGAAAACCTACTCGGCACCGCCGTCATGCCGGAAAGCACGGCTTACTACCGTTTCAGCGGCTCGCTGACCACGCCCCCTTGTTCAGAAGGCGTCATCTGGCTGGTCATGAAACAACCCGTCAGTGCCTCGAAAGAACAGATCGAAAAATTCGCCCATACCCTGCATCACCACAACAACCGTCCGGTGCAACCCACTAACGCGCGTCTGATACTCGAATAAATTCCGACCAGAAGCGGTCAACTGCGGGTCGGGTCAGGCGAAGCCGTAACCCGACCCGCTCACTCAGAACAACCGCGAAGCGGCCTGTTCCAGCGCGCCTATCGGCACAATCACCGTCAGCTGGCAAAGGATGAACAGCAGCATCGGCGACAAATCCATGCTGCCCACCATCGGCACGATGCGGCGCAAGGGTTGCAGGAAACGCCGGGTAACCGCATCCAGCACCGATGCGACCGGCGTATGCGGGTTCGTCCACGACAATATCGCTTGCGCGAACACCGCGCCCATCAGCAAATAAAGACTGATCTTGAGCAGCTTGACTGCCCCCAGCAACGCCATGCCCAACAGCGGGTAACCATGAAACGGGTAGCCTTGCGCCCACAGTGAGCCGGTCAGATAAAGCATTTCCACCAGCCAGGCAAGCAACAGGGTCGCGCTGTCCAGCCCCCACGCAGACGGGACGTAACGGCGCGCGCGCAACACGATGAAGTTGGTGAACACCATGACGAATTCCCCCACCGGATTATGCAAGGGCGCGCGCAACCATTGCAGGTGAAAGCGCAACAACAGGATCGCGGCGAAAGGCTGCAAGACCACATCGAACAAAAACAGTATCGCCTCGCTCATCATTACGCCAACCCTCCCAGTTCGTCGCCCATCTCGCGCGAACGCGCCGCTGCCGCCTGTGCCGCTTGCACGATATGCGCGGCCACCTGATGCCCGGCCAGACTCAAAAGCGCACGTTCGGTGGTGCCGTTTTTGGAAGTAACCCGTTCACGTAACACGCTGACCGGATCGCTACTCGCCGCCGCCAGCTTGCTGCCGCCGAGAAAAGTCGCCACGCTCAAGCGGCGCGCCTCTTCAGAGGTGAAGCCCAATTCAACGGCGGCCTGCTGCAAGGCTTCGATCAGGTAAAACACATAAGCCGGACCGCTGCCCGAAATGGCGGTCACGGCATCCAGCATCGCCTCGTCCTGCAACCACAGCGTTTCGCCCACCGCCGCCAGAATGCTTTGTGCCTGCTCGCGCTGTGCGCCGCTCACGGCGGGCAAGGCATACAAGCCAGTCATGCCGCTCTGAATCAGGGCGGGCGTATTGGGCATACAGCGCACCACCTGCTGGCTGGCTGCCCAGCGCGCCAGATCAACGGCACGGATGCCCGCCGCGATGGAGATCAGCAATTGCCCGGACAGCAGCGGCGCAAGCGTTTGCGCCACTTCACGCAACTGTTGCGGCTTGACCGCGAACAGAATGACTTGGCTGCCCGCCACGCCTGCGGCGAGATTTTCCACCGCCCGCACCGAAAATTCGCGTTGCAAGCGCGCGCGATTATCCGCATTGATTTCCACTACGCTGATTTTCGCCGCAGCAAACCCCTGCCCCAACAATCCGCCTATCAAGGCAGTCGCCATGTTTCCGCCGCCGACAAAACAAATATTCATTTTATAACCTTTTGATTTAATTGCATAAAAATATAACAGAGCGAGCCATGCCCAGCTCGTATTGAATTCCTGACTAGCCACTTCATGCGGATCATGCGGACTCTACACGCGGGTACTGCCGATCGCCAAAAATGGCTGTACCGACGCGCACCAGTGTCGCACCTTCTGCAATGGCGGCAACAAAATCGTGAGACATGCCCATGGACAAAGTGTCCAGATGCAAGCCTTGCCGATTGAGCTGGTCACGCAGTTCGCGCAACCTGGCAAATGCGGCATGTTGCGCGGCAACCTCGTCGCTCGGTGCCGGTATCGCCATCAAACCGCGCAAGGTGACATGGGGTAGTTGGGCGATAGCCCGAGCCATTTCACTGACCGCATCCGGCGCTACGCCGCTCTTGCTGGCTTCCCCACTGATGTTGACCTGGAGGCACAGTTGCAAGGCGGGCAGGTTCGCCGGACGCTGGGCGGATAAACGTTCCGCTGTCTTGAGCCGATCCACGCTATGCACCCAGGAAAAGTTCTCGGCAATACTGCGCGTCTTATTGCTTTGAATGGGGCCGATGAAATGCCACTCGATAGCCAGATCAGCCAGTTCTGCAATCTTGCCCAGCGCCTCCTGCACATAATTTTCGGCGAATTTCGTCTGTCCTGCCCGGCTGGCCTCGCGTATCGCTTCAACCGGGAAAGTCTTGCTGACTGCCAGCAGGCTGACTTCGTCCGCCGCTCGACCCGATGAAAGCGCCGCTGACGCAATCGCCGCGCGTACAGCTTGCAAGTTGGAAGCTATTATTGCCATAATCCTACCCGTTTTGCCCATCACCCTATCTAACGGCAGTTAGCCGCCCCACCGAACCGGAAACATTATAATGGATATCACCGAACTGCTTGCCTTTGGTGTCAAGAACCAAGCCTCCGACCTGCACCTCTCGTCCGGTCTGCCACCGATGATACGGGTGCATGGCGATATGAGGCGCATCAATTTGCCCGCGATGGATCACAAGGAAGTCCACGCCATGATCTATGACATCATGAACGACGGGCAGCGCAAATTCTACGAAGAAAACAAGGAAGTGGATTTTTCCTTCGAGATTCCCAATCTGGCACGCTTCCGCGTCAATGCATTCAACCAGCAGCGCGGGGCGGCGGCGGTGATGCGTACCATTCCCTCCAAGGTTTACAGCCTGGAAGACCTGAAAACCCCGAAAATTTTTACCGACATCGCCAGCTTTCCGCGCGGCCTGGTGCTGGTGACGGGTCCCACCGGCTCCGGCAAATCCACCACGCTGGCGGCGATGATCAATTACATCAATGAGAAAGACCAAGGGCATATTTTGACGGTGGAAGACCCGATCGAATTCGTCCACGAAAGCAAGAAATCGCTAATCAACCAGCGCGAAGTCGGACGCGATACGCTGTCCTTTAACAACGCGTTACGCTCTGCCTTGCGCGAAGACCCGGACGTGATTCTAATCGGTGAAATGCGCGATCTGGAAACCATCCGCCTGGCGATGACCGCTGCCGAAACCGGCCACCTGGTATTCGGCACGTTGCACACCAGTTCGGCGGCCAAGACCATAGACCGTATCATTGACGTGTTCCCAGCCGAAGAAAAGGAAATGGTGCGGGCGATGCTGTCGGAATCGTTGCGCGCGGTGATTTCGCAGGCACTGCTCAAGACCAAGGACGGTGCAGGCCGCGTCGCCGCACATGAAATCATGATGTGTACCCCGGCAATCCGCAATCTGATCCGGGAAGCCAAAGTGCCGCAAATGTATTCGGCCATTCAAACCGGACAAGGCACGGGTATGCAGACGCTCGATCAATGCCTGACCAATCTGGTGAAAAGCAATACCATCAGTTCCGCAGAAGCACGCAGCAAGGCGATGAACAAGGACCTTTTTCACGGATGACGCGGTAGCTGCATAGTACCTGTACCCTTGACGAATTCGTTGTTGGTTGTACCCCACATTCAGGAGCAACACCATGGAAAGAGACCAGGCCACCGAGCTGATACACAATTTGTTGCGCGGCATGATAAGCAAGAAAGCGTCCGACTTGTTTATCACCGCAGGCTTCCCGCCTGCCTTCAAGGTGGACGGCAAGATGACTCCCGTTTCCAATCAGCCACTTTCCCATCAGCACACTCAGGAACTGGCGCGCAGCATCATGAATGACCGCCAGACGGCTGAGTTTGAAGCCTCGCACGAATGCAATTTTGCGATCAGCCCGCATGGTATCGGGCGTTTCCGCGTCAACGTGTTCATGCAACAACAACATGTCGGCATGGTGATGCGTACCATCACCACCAAAATCCCCGATCTCGACGAACTGGGCATGCCCTCCACCCTCAAAGAGATTGTAATGACCAAGCGGGGACTGGTGATTCTGGTCGGCGCGACGGGTTCAGGAAAATCCACCACGCTGGCGGCGATGCTCGGGCATCGCAACCAGAATAGCTATGGCCACATCATCACCATCGAAGACCCTGTGGAATATGTGCATGAACACAATAAATGCATCATCACCCACCGGGAAGTGGGCGTGGATACCGATTCATGGGAAGCCGCCCTGAAAAACACCCTGCGCCAGGCACCCGATGTCATTCTGATCGGTGAAATTCGCGACCGCGAAACCATGGAATATGCGGTCGCCTTTGCCGAGACCGGACACCTTTGTCTGGCAACACTGCACGCCAACAGTGCCAACCAGGCGCTGGATCGCATCATCAACTTCTTCCCGGAAGAACGCCGCGAACAACTGCTGATGGATTTGTCGCTCAATTTGAAAGCGCTCATTTCGCAACGGTTGATTCCTAGAAAAAATAGCATCGGACGTGCGGCGGCAATGGAAATTTTGCTGAACTCACCGCTCATATCGGATTTAATATTCAAAGGTGACGTACACGGCATCAAGACCGTCATGGCGGGTTCACGCGAACTGGGGATGCAGACTTTCGATCAAGCCTTGTTCGACCTGTTTGATGCCAACACCATCAGTTATGAAGAGGCGTTGAAGAATGCCGATTCGGTGAACGACCTGAGACTAAAAATCAAGCTGGACAGCAAACAGTCGGTCAACCGCGATGTAATGAGCGGGACGCGACACCTCCAGATGACCTGACGCTCGTTCTATCGCAAAGCCGCAGATGAAAAGCGCCCTCTTTCAAATGATCGAGTTGCACCCGAATTTTCCGGCCAAACCGGATTATGGCGCGCCCTGCAACGGCTGCGGGATGTGCTGTGCGGCGAGTCCCTGCCCGGTGGCATTCGCCTTCCTGTTTCAGTTCAAAGGGAAGTGTCGCGCACTGTTATGGCAGGAGGAGGCCAAGCGTTATGTGTGCGGAATGGTCGTTTGTCCAGACCGTTATGTGCGCCTCGTCCCGCGTAAATGGCGGGAATACGGCGGGAAATTTTTTGCCTCGCGCATCGCGGCGGGTACGGGATGTGACTTTGCGGCCGAGATTGACGACCTGCCGGAAGATACTGCGTCACAAGGCTAGCTGTCTGTCTGACTTATTCGTCATACCGGCGTAGGCCGGTATCCAGTGCCTTTATCTGACTAGGTTCCCGCCTTCGCGGGAACGACAAAACCGAATAAATCAGCGCTTCCCTAG
>JAVHSF010000028.1:0-2033 GCA_036172035.1 Gallionella sp.
CAGCCGAACACGGCAGCAATCAGTGCAAACAACGCCGCAGCCCATAACATGTAACTTCCAGTCGTCAGGCACTGCGCGGCAAACGGCTTATGCTTGAACAAGATGCCCAAGGCAGTGAATACCAGCGCCGCCGTAGTGAATGCGATGGGGAAATGCACCCATGCCGGGTGCCAGTTTGGAATCATCTCGATCATGGTTTTTGTTCTCCTCTAAAATTTAATTTCGCGCATCTTGACCAGCGCATAGATCACCGGGATCACCAACAGCGTCAGCACCGCCGAGGAGATCATGCCGCCGACCATGGGAGCGGCGATGCGGCGCATCACTTCCGAGCCGGTGCCGGTTCCCCATAAAATAGGCAGCAAGCCAGCCATGATGGCCACCACGGTCATCATCTTCGGGCGCACGCGTTCAACGGCACCGTGCATGATGGCGGCATACAAGTCCTGGACAGCGGGTGCGCGGCCAGCGTCGGCGCAATGAGCCTGCACTTCCTGCCATGCCTTCTCCAGATAGATCAGCATCACCACGCCGGTTTCGGCCGCTACACCGGCCAGCGCGATGAAGCCGACTGCTACCGCCACTGACAGGTTGTAATCCAGCAGCCACAACAGCCATATCCCGCCCACCAGCGCGAACGGCACGGAAAGCATCACGATCAGCGATTCGGTGACGCGCCTGAAGTTGAGATACAGCAGCAGAAAGATCAGCAGAAGCGTGAAGGGAATCACGATCTTCATCTTCGCGATGGCGCGTTCCATGTATTCGAATTGTCCGCTCCAGGTGGCGTAATAACCCGGCGGGAATTTCACCTGATCGGCCACTGCACGACGGGCATCGGCGACGTACGAGCCGATGTCGCGCTCGCGGATGTCCACGTAGATGTAGGCGGAGAGCAGCGCGTTCTCGGTGCGAATGGAGGGTGCGCCCTTGCTGAGGCTGACGCGGGCGACTTGGCCGAGCGGAATCATCGCGCCGTCCATGGTCGTCACCAGCACTTCGCGGGCGATCCGTTCCGGCGTGTCGCGCAGCTCGCGCGGGTAACGCACGTTCACGCCAAAGCGTTCCAGCCCTTCCACCGTGGTGGTGACCATCTCGCCGCCCAGCGCCGTGGCAACCACATCCTGCACATCGCCCACCGTCAGGCCGTAGCGCGCCAGTGCGGCACGGTCAGGCGTGATGTCCAGATAAAAGCCGCCGGTCAGTCGTTCAGCAAAGGCACTGGTTGTTCCCGGCACCTTCCTGACCACGGCTTCGATCTGTCTGGATAAGCGTTCCAGTTCCTCAAGATTCTTTCCGAACACCTTGATTCCAATGGGAGTACGTATTCCAGTCGCCAGCATGTCCAGACGCGCCTTGATTGGCATAGTCCAGGAATTCGCCACGCCGGGAAATTGCAGCGCCTTATCCATCTCGGCGATCAGCTTGTCGGTGTCCATGCCGTCGCGCCATTCCTGCTGTGGCTTGAGGTTGATCACCGTCTCGAACATCTCCAGCGGTGCCGGGTCGGTGGCGGTCTGCGCGCGTCCGGCCTTGCCATACACCGAGGCGACCTCGGGAAAGCTCTTGATGATCTTGTTCTGCGTTTGCAGCAGTTCGGCAGCCTTGGTCACCGACATGCCCGGCAGGGAGGCCGGCATGTAAAACAGCGTGCCTTCATTCAATGTCGGCATGAATTCGCTGCCCAGCTTCATGGCAGGATAGATGGACAACAGCATCGCCGCTGCGGCGATGGCGAGCGTCGTTTTCTTCTTCTCCAGCACCCAGCGGATTAGCGGGCGGTAGCCTGCGATAAGCCAGCGGTTGAGCGGGTTCTCCGCTTCAGGTTTGATCTTGCCCTTGATGAACAGCAGCATCAGCACCGGCACCAGCGTCACTGAGAGCAGCGCCGCACCTGCCATGGCGAAGGTCTTGGTGAAGGCCAGCGGCGCGAACAGCCGCCCTTCCTGCGCCTCCAGCGTGAACACCGGCAGGAACGAAACCGTGATAATCAGCAGCGAGAAGAACAGCGAGGGGCCGACTTCCTTGCAGGC